>NZ_SHMN01000020.1:0-84309 GCF_029478525.1 Vibrio sp. 1151_11
CATTAATTATGTTTAGAGCTTGAGAAACATCCATAAAAAAATCCAAGTGCATTAAATACACTTGGATTTTGACAGCTCTGAAGGATCGTTCAACCGATCACTTTGGCCTTAACTGATCGGCATTACCACTACTGTGTGCCCTAAATACTATTGTGTACTCTAAATACTATTGTGTACTCTAAATAAACTTGTGTGCTCTAAATTAAATAAAGTGGGTTTGAATTAATGGACGGGGGTATCCGTTTCTGTAAAGAATTGTCCAAAATGCTTTTCCAGCACTTCTGGCGTCAGCTTGCCTTCCGCTTCTAGCTGCTTAAGCTCAGCCACAATCGCTTTTTGCTCTTCCAACGAAGGCAGTTTCACTTCAGGTTCACCCGCCACCTGTTGCGACAATTGTGCTAACTCTTTTTCGAAATCACTCATTTTACTTACCTAAACATAAACGTAATGGGGGAAGTGTACCGATTTCCCCCTCATGATTCTAGAGCTTAAAGCTACCCACCATTTTATCTAAACGGCCAGACAGATCACGCAGCTCTTGGCTCGCTTCTGCCAACTCTTCTGCGGTGCTGGTGGTCACTTCATTGATGGCGTTGATCTCTTCAATATTTTGATTGATTGTGTGCACCACCGTTGATTGCTCTTCAGTTGCCGTGGCAACCTGCGTGTTGCGATCGGAAATATCGTGGATCCGCTCTGAAATATTCACTAAAACGTTCACCGCTTCATCGGAAGCGTCAACCCCTTCCTGTGTAACAGCCTTACCAGAAGACATCGCCGAGACCGCATCTTTTACATCGTTTTGTAATTGATTGATCATCTTTTGAATTTCTTCCGTTGAAGAGGCCGTGCGGCTGGCCAAATTGCGCACTTCGTCTGCCACCACAGCAAAACCTCGACCTTGCTCTCCAGCTCTCGCCGCTTCAATTGCAGCGTTTAATGCCAGCAAGTTGGTTTGTTCAGAAATACCACGGATAACACCTAAAATAGAGCCAATATCTTGAGTGGTCGATGCTAGCTGCTCCACCACTTTACCCGTATTTTCGATATCCGCGGCTAAACGACTGATGGCATCTTTGGCTTTGCTTACCACTTCACGTCCTACTTCAGTGTTATCAGCCGCGTGATTTGCTGTTTCAGCTGCCGTCGCCGCGTTAGAAGCAATTTCACTGATAGTCGCCCCCATTTGATTGATCGCCGCCACCACTTGTATAGTTTGGTCACGCTGTTCTTGGCTATTGTCATGAGTTCGCGTCGATTTTTCCGACACCCGACCCGCCGCCGACTGCAATGCATGACTGGTAGAAGCAACTTCTTTCATCGATTGATGAATCTTCTCAATAAAACCGTTGAAGCCCGCTGATAATTGAGCGATTTCATCGCGGCCCAATACCTCAATCCGTTGCGATAAATCACCATCGCCTTTACCTAAATCGGTAAAGCGTTGTGCAATCTGTTTAATTGGGTTGGCAATACTATTAGCGAGAAAAAGACCCATCAAAATAAATAAACCCGCCACAGCTAAGGTTGTGAACAACATTTTTTGCGCAACGGCATTTAATTCTGCGAAGACTTCCGACACAGGTACTGAACCAATCACAAACCAGTCCATCGATTTCACGTAGACACTAGCGACAAAAACATCTTGGTTTTGATAGGTTGTCGAAATCAGGTTGAAGCGGCTTTTATTCAATAGTTGGTTTGCGTTTGAGCCGTACAATTGTGTTAATGAGGCTTTAGCTTTCTCTTTTTGGCGATGGATTTGCACTTCCCCTTTCGAGTTGGTCAAAAAGACAAAACCTGTATCCTCGATTTTAAATCCATTGAGCAGGTTCACCATGTCATCCATTGATTTCGACAAACCAGACATCGTATCGCCACTGACATTTTGGTAGTTGGCAAACATTTTTACTTCGCCACTTGCCTCTTGGAACATACTGACCATGGTCTTTTGTCCCGATTGCGTAAAACCAAAAAACCAGCCATCTTGCTGTTGATTAAGCTGACGCAGAAAACCATTTTGGTTCCAGTAATACGCCGTTTTTCGGTTAGCCACAGAAGCATCATTTAACGAATATTGATCGCGTACATTATTGAGCTGCTTAACCAACATCGCCTCAGCGTCAGCATTAATATCGGTCGTCTGAACGGCTTGCTTGATGAATTCATTATTGGCTAGTTGCTCAGCAGAAAAGAGCAATTGCGATACTTCTCGATCTATCTGGCTACTGATTTGATCAAGTAACGAGGGAAGTTCGATATCAATTAATCGGTGCTCCAGTACCTCTCGAGCTTGACGCTGCGCCATTACACCAACGATAACCGTCGAAGCGAGTACCGCGAACGTAATTCCTAATACAACCTTTTGCTTAATACTCATCGAATTAAGTTTGAACATTATTTGCGCTCTTTATTATTGGCTTGTCATGAATAACTTTTTTGTATCGGCAACAAACCCTCTCTCTTGAGAAATTTATCGATAGAATCGATTTATCTTCACGTAGAATGTGATCACGGCCAACAATGGTTGTTCCTAAGCATAGTCGAGTATGGTGACCAAACATTCTTTCGTTTCGCCAAATGGATAATAATTCGCCAATCAGTTGATGCATCACACTTTTCATGGAACTTTTCGAATCAATAAATTACTAATTCAGCAAAACAGCAGGAGACCCATTCAATGCCATCGCACGCATTTCAATCGCTACAACACTATTTAAATCAGCAAGTCATAGGCCAGACAGGTTTGGTTAAACAGTTATTAGTTGCACTTCTTGCTGATGGGCACATTTTGGTCGAGGGGCCTCCTGGCCTTGCAAAAACCCGTGCCGTGAAATCACTCGCCGATTGCATAGAAGGTGATTTTCATCGAATCCAATTTACGCCTGATCTGCTCCCCGCCGATTTAACCGGTACCGATATCTTCCGCCCTGAAACAGGTGAGTTCACTTTTCAAGCGGGCCCGATTTTTAACTCATTAGTATTGGCTGATGAAATCAACCGCGCTCCAGCCAAAGTACAAGCTGCGATGCTCGAGGCGATGGCTGAAAAACAGATCACGGCAGGTCGAAAAACCTACCCGTTACCTGAACTTTTTTTAGTGATGGCTACCCAAAACCCGATCGAGCAAGAGGGTACTTATCCTCTACCCGAAGCGCAGTTGGATCGTTTTTTATTGCATTTAAATGTTGATTATCCAGACGCTGAAAATGAACTCGCCATTTTACGTTTGAACCGCGGGGAAGCGCAGGGAATTGAGAAAGTCTCTCCGCCAACATTAAGCCAAAGCGATATTTTTAGTGCTCGGCAAGCGGTGCTGAACATTCACATGGCCGAACCTATTGAGCAATATATTATTCGCCTGATCATGGCAACGCGTAAACCCGCAGACTACGATGCCACGTTAGCACAATGGCTAGAGATGGGCGTCAGCCCGCGAGCAACCATCGCGCTTGATCGATGCGCTCGCGCTCATGCATGGCTCAGTGGGCGTGATTTTGTCAGCCCTGAAGATGTTCAAGCGATGGTATTTCCGGTTTTGCGCCACCGTCTATTATTGAGCTACCAAGCACAGGCTGAGGGCGTACATCCCAACCAAGTTATCACTCACTTACTGTCACTGGTTGGTAGTGCTTAGCACTAAGACTAAGGTTTACTATGCAAGAGTCACTTCCACCGTTTAGTACGGGTGTCACACTTTCATTGGCTGAACTGTTGCCTTACAAGCAGCACGCTATTCGCTGGCTGCCACCGGCTAAAAGTTTATGGGCGCAAGTATTGGGGCAGCATCAGAGCAAGCAACTCGGCCGAGGAATGGACTTTGCTGAGGTCAGGCAATACCAAGCAGGAGATGATATTCGCACCATCGACTGGCGCGTTACTGCGCGTACGGGAAAGCCTCATACCAAACTGTTCAGTGAAGAACGAGAAAAACCCGTCATTCTTTACGTTGATCTGAGCCGCTCTATGCAGTTTGGATCGCAGTTAATGCTCAAATCAGTGCAAGCGGCGCACATGGCAAGCTTGCTCAGTTGGTTAAGCATTGCCAACAAGGACCGAGTGGGCGCGGTGATTGATACTGGTTCGACACTGGTTGAGTTAAAACCGACTAGCCGCCAAAAAGGGCCATTACAGCTGTTGCAACAGTTGGTGACACTACAAAACCAACATCTGCTGGAGCTTGATAAAACGAAATCACACAGCATGCAGCGCGGCCTAACTGCGTTGAATCGTTTGTGCCCTAAAGGCAGTGAAGTGATTTTGATCAGTGACTTCGTCCATTTCAATGCCACATTACAACCAATACTCAACCAATTGCATAGACATAATCGTGTAAAAATTGTGCACATTTACGATCCATTAGAGCAAGGAGATACCCAATTTCGCGGTGTAGAACGCGTAACCGATGACCAACAGACGAGCTGGCTCAACTTTTCGGAAAATAGTACGCGCTTAGGGTTAAAAAAAGCCTTTGAATCTCAAAAAGAAAAACTAAAATCATTGAGTCAAACTATGGCAATTTCTTATACCTCACTCTCTAGTGAGAAACCTTTGTTGCAACAACTATCCGGATATAAAGAATGAAGGAATCATCAATAGCTACACTTTTAGATTTAAGCGCGATGCAACTGCCTGAGCTACCCTCTTGGTTTCCCTTGGCTTGGGGATGGTGGGCAAGCGCGGCGGGCATACTGCTCTGTCTGCTGATTCTGGTGTTAGCCATTCGTTGGCGTCGTAAACGCTTAGCCCCGAAAAAAACGGCGCTGCGTTTACTCAACCCCCAATTTGGGCATTTAACTCCTTCTTCAGCGATTGAGCTACTTCGTCAAGCCGCGCTTTGTTACTACCCTCGTATGGAAATCGCACATCTTACCGGCAAAGAGTGGTACACCTTTTTAGATTCACAAATTTCTTACCCTCTTTTTGTTCCCAATGAAACATTGTGGCAGCAAGCGTTATACCAAAAGCAGAAAACAGAAAACAGTCAAGAGTTGATTAATCACTGCTATCAATGGGTTAATGATGCTTTGCCGCCTAAAAAACGGAGATAGCTAGGCTTTGGCAAATATAGAGTTATTGTGGTGGTGGATGCTATGCCTGCTGCCACTCCCGCTGGTCGTTTATCGATTCTTACCACCAGCAAAAGAAAGGGCAGCGATTCACCTGCCCTACCTTCCTAAAGATAATCAGCGTCAAGCACCAAACCAGATCATCGCTAAAATCATTGCAAGCGTTATTTGGTGCTTAGTATTGATCGCCGCAGCCCGTCCAGTGTGGTTTGGCGACCCGGTTATTGCTCAGCCCAAACACCGAGATCTGATGCTGGTGGTTGACCTCTCTTACTCCATGAGCCAAGAAGATATGCTGCTTGACGATCAGTACATTGATCGTTTGAGCGCCGTTAAAAATGTGCTCTCTGATTTTATTGACAAGCGCGAAGGTGATCGCCTTGGGTTAGTCTTATTTGCCGATCACGCCTATCTACAAACGCCTCTGACTCTGGATAGAAACACCATTCGCCAGCAGCTTAATCAAGCCGTCCTTAAGCTGATTGGCACCCAAACCGCTATTGGTGAAGGGATTGGGCTTGCAACCAAAACGTTTATCGATAGTGATGCCCCACAGCGGGTGATGATTTTACTCAGCGATGGCAGCAATACCGCTGGCGTGCTCGACCCAATCGAAGCGGCGAAAATTGCCCAAAAATACAATGCCACCATTTACACAGTCGGTGTTGGCGCGGGCGAAATGATGGTCAAAGAGTTTTTTATGACTCGAAAAATCAATACCGCGGAAGATTTAGATGAGAAGACGTTAACACAAATAGCGACCATGACTGGCGGCCAATATTTTCGCGCACGAAATAGCCAAGATCTGGCCAAAATATACGACACCATTAATCAATTAGAACCCATAAGCCAAGCAAGCCAAACTTGGCGTCCACAAAGCGAATGGTTTGGTTATCCGTTGGCGATGGCGCTCGTGCTATCTATGCTCTTAGCGCTACTAAGGAGAAATCATGTCTGAGTTTGTTTTTCTTACACCTTGGTGGTTAACCGCACTATTCCCCTTAGCACTACTGCTGGGCTGGTTCACTCTGCGTGCCAAACGACACTCTTTGATAGCACCTCATCTGGCTAAGGCGATGGGTTTGAGCGATAAAAAGCATAACGCGGCCATTGTGATCATCAGCATCAGTTGGCTGCTCGCAGTACTGGCGCTGGCTGGTCCGAGTTTTGAATCTCAAACACGCCCCAGTTACAGCAATAGTAACGCGCGCGTATTAGTGATGGACATGTCACTATCGATGTACGCTACTGATATAAAACCCAACCGCTTAACGCAAGCGCGTTATAAAGCGCTCGACTTACTCACGCAATGGCAAGAAGGTAGCACAGGGCTTGTCGCCTATGCTGGTGATGCCTATACCGTTAGCCCATTAACCACCGACACCGCAACCCTAAGCAACTTAGTGCCCAATCTATCGCCCGATATTATGCCCTACCCCGGCGCAGATGCAGCTCGCGCGGTTCAATTAGCCATCGACATGATGAAAAATGCCGGCCTTGCACAAGGTGACATTGTGTTATTGACCGATGACATCGACTCACAAGAGCAAGCTCAGATTGAAACACAGCTTACCAATACGCGTTGGAAATTAGTGATCTTAGGCATTGGTACACAAGCGGGCGCGCCTATTACACTCAGCGATGGCAGCTTACTGAAAAATGCACAAGGGCAGACCGTAGTGGCCAAGACCAACTTTGCCAATATGCAGTCGCTCGCGCAGAATATAAATGGATTATTTACGCCAATCAGCTTAGACAATAGCGATGTCGCAATGATCGCTAAGCTAGACCAAAACGAACAACCACACAGTACAACCAAGAGTCAACAAATGGTGAAAGAGCGCGTTAACAATGGCTATTGGTTAGTGCTGCTCCTCATTATCCCGTGTTTGCTTTTGTTTCGCCGTGGCGTCATTTTTTCTTTATTACTGCTCTTCATCCCTTCACTGCACAGCAATAGTGTACAGGCTTCTCCTTGGCTAAATAGCAATCAACAAGCCAAAAAAGCGTTTGATGCAAAGGAGTATCAAGCGGCCAGTGAACAATTTACAGACTTAGAATGGAAAGGCATCGCTCAATATCAGGCTGGAGAATATCAGGCAGCGGTGGAGACCCTCTCTCAACTGCCACAAGACAGTGTGCGAGTGCAATACAACTTGGCCAACGCCTACGCGCAAAATGGAGAATTGGAAAAGGCCCAAACCTTGTATGAAGAGGTGTTAAAGCGCGACCCAAACCATAAAGATGCTCAGCATAATTTGGAAATCGCAAAAAAAGCGCAGCAACAGCAACAGCAACAGCAACAGCAACAGCAACAGCAACAGCAACAGCAACAGCAACAGCAACAGCAACAGCAACAGCAACAGTCTGGTGAGCCTTCCGATCCAAATCAAGATCAAAATCGGTCGGAAAATAAAAATAATGAACAGAATAAAAACGATGCACAACAACAAGATGGCGAACAAACAGAAGATAAATCTGACGACCAAAGCGATGGCTCACCGCAGAACGACGGCTCTCAGTCTTCGCCTCAATCGGCACAAAGTAAAAATGAGCAAAGTGAGCGCTCCAAGGTCAACACGGCGGATGAATCGCCTGCCTCTCAACAGCCGACTGAAGCGACTCAAACAAATGGATCAATGAACAACGAAGATGAGGTCAGTGACAAAGAAGCCTCTGAGCAGCAAACACAGAAGCAATCGCAACAGCAAAGCGATAGCCAAACTGTTGACCCGCAACTTCGCAAGCTAGAACAAGTCGAAAGTGCACGAGATCCTAGTGGCTTACTCAAAGCACAATTGTTGCTACAAGCAAGACAACGGCAAGAAGACCAAGCACAACCTCCACAAAACAACAGCAAGAAGTGGTAAGTATGAAATCGATCAAGCGTTCATTTTGGGCTGCGATTATCAGCCTAGTTTCTGTTGCTCTACTGAGCTCGGCAGCTAACGCGGCTGCACTTTACGCCAGCGTCAGTAAAAATAAGATCGCGAAAAATGAAGTATTCCAATTACGAATTGTCGCCGATGAAAAAGTATCGACCGATGCGATCGACTTTAAGGTGTTAGAAGGCGATTTTTTTCTCGGCCGCCCAAGTTTTGGTACTTCGGTGAACATCATCAATGGCGATCGCAGCACGCGCAGTGAATGGAATGTATCGTTGGCAGCCAACAAACTTGGCATATTGACCATTCCTAGTTTTAGCGTCAATGGGGCAACGACTCAACCGATCGCAATTCAAGTTATCGCTGATGGTGAATCGCCCAAGCAATCTGACCTTGTTGAAATACAAGCCGATCTAGAACGTAGCAAACTCTACCCGAGTGAAAGCACTTTTCTCAATGCTCGCCTAATCATCAAAGCTGATCCAAGAAGGCTGCAAAATCCACAAATTACACCACCCGCTGTACAAGGATTAGAACTGACGACCGAGGGAGAAGCTAACCAGTACCAAAGCTTATTGGATGGGGTTGAAGTCACCGTTGTAGACCAAAAATTTAGAGTCACGGCCCAAGAGGCAGGAACTTTCACGTTATCCGGCCCTGCGTTTAAAGCTGGCCTCATCTATGGTAACAACCAAACGGGCAGCACCCGCTTGCTGCAAGTCGATATTCCGGCCAAAACCTTTTCGCTCACCGTACTGCCGAAACCAGATAGCTATCAAGGCACTTGGCTACCTACACCAAAACTAACACTCAACCAAACGTGGCGAGATGCCACAGGGCAGATCATCACCGCCGAGAGCTTTAAAACCAAAGTAGGTGAATCGTTGACTCGTGAATGGATTCTGACAGTGAAAGGCCTTACGCAGACGCAGTTGCCTAACCTCTCAGTACAATATCCAGACTCAATTCGGCTCTATGCTGAAAAGCCTCAGTTTAAAAGCTTAGATAATGGCGATGTGCAAATGACGCTAAAACAAGTACTCATCCCAAAAACCGTCGGTAAGGTTGATCTAGCGGATCTCACCGTCAGTTGGTGGGACACCAAAAACGAATCTCAGCAAAGCGCGCAAGCCAAAGGATTAAAGCTAGAGGTTTCGCCAGGTGAATTACTCAACCCATCCACCTCTGTGCTGACACCACCAACAGTACAAACCGTCACCGTTAAAGATGCAGGATACTGGCCCTACTTTACCGCATTTTTTGCACTGTTATGGATGGCGACTATGGTAGTCGCTTGGTCATTTCGTAACGCACCACAAACAGCAACACAGGAAACCAACGCTCATCATCAACCGCTTGAAGGCCACCCATATCAACAGTTAAAAGAAGCGGTACAAAGCCAAGATGGTGCCAAAATAAGCTATTACTTCACCCTCTGGCGCGATTCTGTCGTATTAAGTGACGAAGAGAAAACCGCACTAGATGCACAAGTCAACCAGCAACTTAAAACTTTGTACGCACCTCAGAAAAGTGATTGGGATGGCTCAGCGTTAATCTCTATGATTGATGCCATTCAAAAAAAGCAAACTAAGCGCCAGCATAAAAAGTTAGAATCTCTGGCAAAACTCTAACCGAAAATAGCTGTCGAAATCACAATATCAAATCTAAGGTGTGTTGTTATATCCAAACGACTCACCGCTGTGACTTCAAGTCATTTTGGGACTGTTGCCAACAAAAGGAAAACAAGGCATGCAAATAAAAAGTAGCGCTTCATTGATCATCGGTTTGAGTTTAATACTCGGGCTCGCAACCCTCGGTTACTTTGTGCAGCAAACGGCTGTGAAATATAAAGAGTATGAGCGCGTGGTGACCGTTAAAGGATTATCAGAGCGAGAATATCCCGCCGACACAGTTGTTTGGCCGATCCAATTTAGTGTGGCCGATAATGATTTACCCACCATGTTCAACACGATTGAAAAGCAGAGCCAACTGGTGACCGCATTTTTAGCTCAACAAGGCATTGATGAAAAAAGTGTCTCGCTATCATCGCCAGCGGTGATCGACAAAAAAGCACAGCAGTATGGTGGAGAAAATTTAGTCGAGTTTCGTTATTTAGCGAACCAAACCATTACGGTGTACAGCAATCAAGTTGACCTAGTGCGCGAGGCCATTAATAAGCTCGGCAATTTAGGAAAACAAGGCATCGTTTTTAATCAAGATCCTTACAACAACCGCGTTGATTATTCATTCTCTGGACTGAATGAAATCAAGCCCGACATGATTGAAGAAGCGACCAAACAAGCAAGAGAAGTCGCAGAGAAATTTGCCAAAGATTCGCAAAGCTCACTTGGCAAGATTAAACGTGCTTCACAGGGACAATTTAGTATTGTGGATCGTGATAACAATACTCCTTACATCAAAAAAGTACGCGTCGTTTCAACGGTTGAATATTACCTCTCAGACTGAATAATCTGCTGTTTTCATTATCCTTGCCATGACTCGCCGCGCCAACACTATGAATTTGGCGCGGCGACTTTATCACTTCGAGTATGGTGTTTTTGCTCAGAGTAACCAACGACTTGGTTTCTACCATTATCTTTTGCTTGGTAAAGTGCCTTATCTGCTTTGCTGTACATCTCCTCAAACTTAAGTTCACTGGGAAGGTACTGGGCAATAGTGTAACCAATCGAGACACTTAAGCAGTCACCATCAGGGTTCTCACTATGTTCAATCTGCTCTCGTTCAATACTAAAGCGTATGCTTTCAGCCAACGCTTTCACTTCTGCTGCATCGCGGTTGGCCACCAACAATATAAATTCTTCACCACCAATTCGGCAAAAGAGTTCATTCTCTGCCTGAGCATGTTGGTTGAGAATATGGCCAATACGAATCAAAGCAATATCCCCTTCCAAGTGACCGTAGTAATTATTAAATAAACCAAAGTGATCAATATCAAGCAAAATTAAACCATAACTTACGGTCTCATTTTGTACTCTCGAACCGATGCGTTCCAATAAATGAGCTAACATCCGACGATTTCCAAGGCGAGTTAATGGATCCATTTTGGCCATTAAGTCCAGTTTGTCGTTCACTTTTTGTAACTCATAGGTACGGTTACGCACCTCAATTTCTAAATTCTCATTCAGTTCACTGATCGCCTGCTGAGCACTGGTGCGCATCAATACTTCGGTTAAATTAGAGGCGAACATGCGGATCACTTCTCGCAGTTGTGAGGTCAGTGGTGAGCGGCGGATCAAATTGTCCGCAGCAATAAAAGCAATAGGTTCGCCATTGTTGGTAAGCATGGTCATGGCTGTCCAGCCAAAACCAACAATGTTGCTGTCATGATAAATAGGGACTGACTCTTCAAACACCACCTCATTGGGGTTGGCTTTGGCCATATCAACAATCATATTATTGGTGGTCCCAGAACGAAAATACGATTCATTCACAATGTTGCCTTGGATATCGGTTCCCCACGTTCCCTGAATGTACGAGCAGTGTTTATCGGTCAAAAATACTGCCATCCGATCAATGCCCATGCGGTTAATCGCAAAACTGACCGCCGATTTGCACACGTCACTCACCGTCATACAACGTGACAGTTCAACCATGCTCGCATGCAACATGCGAACATTTTGCTCCTGACGCTTGCGAATATAAATTTGCGCAAGCAATGAACCAAAAGATTCCAACATCTGCTTTTGGTATTCAGTTATGGGCTGTCGATTAATGTAGTTATCAATCGCGATCCAACCAATGGTTTCATTACCATCACGTAGAATTAACATCCCATTCCACCCTTGTCCCACCACATTTCCCGCCGTGTATAGAGGGGCATCGTCGATCAGCACCAAACTTTTAGTATCATCAGAAAGACCGCTTAAATAACTTTCTTCTAGCTGGTGCAAATCGTATTGGGTATGGTGTTCGCTCACCGTTTCTCCGCTTTCATCCGTACCATAAGTTCCGCTAAAACAACGTTTTTTCATATCAAGAACTAAAAAAGCGGCTCGATCAAACCCTAAGCGTGTTTTCGTTACATCAACGGCCGCTCTGTGCAGCGCATCTAAATTGTCTGGGTTAGCCAGTTCAATCGCTAATTGATGAACCAACTTCATGTTATCAATGAACATTTCGCGCTGTTTAATTTCATCCAAATACTTTGCTTCGCGGATATCTCTATTTTTAAACTCCTTTGCCGCTTCAGATTCCGCGCGAAGACATTGCCAACGAGCCGCAATCAGTTGCAAACAATCGAGCTCTCCGGATTCTGTTTTCGCATGAATGTTGACGTTATCAATTGCCTCAAGCAGCAAATAGGTTCTTAAATCAGGGTGGTTATCTAACATAAAAAGATAAGACTCACCGCCCATCACACTACGGTAGTCCCAATTGCAGGTGTTGATCGCTAGTGGAATTAGACCATCAGAGGTGTCAAATTGTGCGGCCCAATTCCAAAAGGTATTTGGATAATTTTGCAGAGCTGTCGGTAAGTTGTACTCAAATAATGGCTCATGGCGCTTGTTTAATGTTGGTGCATGAAAGATCCGCATTGATTTGGGAGAAATGAAACTTTGAAGAAAATCAAACGTTGCTTCCGCGAGCATACGATGGTTGCGAGCAGAAGAAATCTGTTTGAGTAAAGTACGAGAGAACATATGAGCGGCCTGACATTTTAATAATTTTCATTGCAAAATTAGACAAAAGATCATGTGCAATCAAACTCTTAAAAAGGTCGCTGTTAAGTCGGCCGCAAATTTGCACTCTATGTTTTTACATCCTAGAGTTAACCTACATTTTTGAGATTCTGTTTCCATTTATTACATGGTTAGCCCTATTATTTTTAGCATTGTCTTATTTGCAAGACAATATTGACAACTAGCCACGTTCATTCTTCCGCTGCATAATGTCTCTCTATTTGCCACCTTATCAGTACTGACACTCTCTTATGACCCGATACTTTAAGCTACTTTTGTTTCTATGTTTTTCACTCAACAGCGCAGCGGCTGAGATTGATCTGGTCAAAGTGGATAAATCTAAGCGTCGCATGTACTTGATCTCGGGACAGCAGATCATTCAAGAGTATCGAATTGCCTTGGGTAAAGAACCCAAAGGACATAAACAGCAAGAAGGCGATCAACGTACTCCAGAAGGTCGATACTATCTTGAAGCTATCAGTAATGATTCTGGCTATTATCGTTCGATTCATATCAGTTACCCGAATCATCAAGATGAAGTGCATGCACAGCGCTTAAACATCAATCCCGGTGGTGATATAAAAATCCATGGTCTAAAAAATGGCGACAAGCAACGACCAGAATATGTGCAAAGTTTTGATTGGACTAATGGTTGTATTGCACTGACTAACTCAGAAATGGATGAATTTTTGAGCCTAGTCAAAGAAGGCACGCCGATTGAGATTGAGTGGTAAAAGTGACACTTACGCTAAGGTGTGAGGACGTGCATTAAAATAAATCACACAAACTTTGATTAGCGCAGATTTTTGGTTTTTAATATCGAAAAAGTATTTTTAATCAATGGTTGGAATTAACATGTCGTCAGATTTTTATGGTTCAAGTGCCAATTATGCTCGTAAAGAGAGCGGTTACCGAGAAAAAGCACTTAAACTTTACCCTTGGGTGTGTGGCAATTGCGCGCGTGAATTCGTTTATTCAAATTTACGGGAATTAACTGTACACCACAAAGATCACGATCACACCAATAACCCTGAAGATGGCAGTAACTGGGAGCTTTTATGCCTCTATTGTCACGATCATGAGCACTCTAAATATTCAGACCACGACCGATTTGGCGCTGAGCCTGTTGCGAGATTAGACGATCATCAAAGCGCGACCTATAACCCCTTTGCCGATCTCGCCAAACTGATGAAAAAATAACGCGGTTAGCCACTAGATCACATACGCTTTAGTGGCTTAACCACGCTATCCAATCCTTCAATTTTCAACGCTAAGCAAAGTTGCAGCAAACGCCCGAGCTCCCCTTCAGGGAAGCCCTTCTTATCAAACCATAGCAAATACTCTTCTGGTAAGTCGATAAGCGCTCGCCCTGCATACTTACCAAACGGCATTGGCATACGCGCAAGTTTAATCAGGTTCTCTTTTTCTAACATTTTGTGCCTTACAAACTGGCTAAACTTGTTTAAGTCCAACCAGTTTATGTTTCTCAGCCACTTTTGGGTACTGATTTATCGCATAACACTGTAGGTGGATAAAAATATAATCAATATGAATCAGATGCGGTGTAGTAGTTTTCTTTAAACGCTAAGCTTCCCCACATAGCATTGGCATGAGCACGTTTAACCACTTCTGGATCCAACTCTTTTTCTGTCAGGGTATCTGATTTAAAATCATATTGATAAGTAGAAATACCTTGCTCAGGCCGAATAACAACCAGTTGGTTGTCTGCTGTCATATAGCCATAGTTTTTATCTCGTTGCATCATTACTCGCTGCTTTTCTGCAGGAACATCATGAGTTAAATCGAACCCAATCATTGGGTTTTGGCTACTGATACCGGCCAAAGAAAGCAGTGTGGGTGCAAGGTCAATTTGACTAACTAGACGATCGTCAATGCGGTGTTCAATGCCGCCACCAAAAATCACCGCTGGAATTCGAAAGTAATCGACTGGTACAGGCTGATTACCCTGTGTTCTAGCATCATGATCTGCCACAGCAACAAACACCGTGTTATCCCAATATGGTGACTTTTTCGCTTTTTCAATGAACTGTCCAAGCGCATAGTCTGCATATTTCACCGCATTTTCCACCGTTTGCTTTGGCTCATTATACGGTTCAATCACGTTATCAGGGTATTCAAATGGGCTGTGGTTCGATGAGCTAAAAACTAAGCTAAAGAACGGTTTACCTTCACGACTCATCTTCGTAAATTGCTGATCTGCCTTATTGTAGAGATCTCCATCTGACGCGCCCCATGAACCAACATATTTAGGCGACTCAAAAGTTGGGAAATCTTGCATATCGACAAAACCGTTACCTAAGAAGAAACTCTTCATATTGTCAAAGTGGCTTTCACCACCGTAAATAAATTGTGTGTGGTAATTTCGAGACTTTAATAAATCCGCAATTGAAAAGAAATTCGTTTGGCTTTTACCTAACTTGACCACCGAACGTGCAGGAGTCGGAGAAAACCCAGTGGTCACCGCTTCAATACCACGAACAGAACGCGTTCCCGTTGCGTACAAACGGGTGAATGCCCACCCCTCATCAATCAGTTTATCGATATTGGGTGACGCATCGATACCACCAAGACGGCTAACATAACGTGCACCGTGACTTTCAAGCAGAAGGATTACGATATTTTTAGGCTGGCCTTGATAGGTCGCTTGGTGCATTGCCATGCTAGGTTGTTGTGCAGAGACAAAGTCTTTATTGTCGACATTCATGGATGCACGAATTTCTTGGACGATCTCCTCCTTATCTATTTTCGGGTAAAACTCGAAAGCACTCGCTTCAGATTTCATCTGTTTGGCAGCAAAAATCGCTGAAAATGAGGAGTTTAACGTTAAATCATTCACCAAAGGGTCACTAGAAAAAGCCACCATCGCCGGATTTAATGGACGGTGTCCCAGTGAAGAACGCGCCCCCAAAATACCAATAGCCACAACCAAAATAGCAATCAGCGGACGCCAATACCATTTAGGAAAGCTTAAGTTCGAAACAAGCTGCTTGCTCCATTTCCAACCGACAAAAAGTGTGAACGTGGAAACTACGGCACCAAGGAAAAGTTCAAATTTATAGCCACTCCAAAGCATACTGAAAACTTCTTTGGGATAAATGAGATATTCGATAAAAATTCGATTAGGTCGCAGATCGTACTCAATAATAAATGGCGGTGTTGCTGCTTCCATGTAAACAATCAACCACAAACCGCCGGTAATCCACACACGTAAAAACCAATGCCAAACCCGACCGACAGCATGATCGCCAGACAGTAGACTAGATAACAACGCTGGTAAAATGAGCAAATAGCAAAGAGAAACAATATCAACTCGCAGACCACTTAAGAAAATGGTCAGCCATCCACCAGCATCACTCACCCGTTCAAAATGCCAGATAGCCAGTCCTAAACGAGAGACAAAAAAGATAACTAGCCCCACCACGAATACGGCAGCAATCGGATAGAGAGGCCCTAAGTAGGGTTTGATTTTATTGAGCATAAATTTCAACAACTATTAAGATTAAATGAATGATTAGATAATACGTTAAGGCATTGATAAAAGAAATAAGTTCCATTTCATTTTGTAAAACGAAAAACTATCGCCTATTTTATCTTCATGCGTTAAATGTCTTAAGTTTTTCTTAAGATTAATATGGCAAATTCCTTTATCGAACACTGACAGAATTAAGAGTGGCGGGATTTATTTAGATTAATTAAACGACAGAAATCCATTTCAATCTTGATAATATAAACAAAATAGAGGAACGCTAAAATGCCTAAAACTTACAAATGGGATCTATTTGTTCGCTTGACACATTGGATTGTGGCGGGATCTTTCTTAACCAATTACCTCATAACAGAAGAAGGTAGTAAAACACACCAATGGATTGGCTATCTACTGATGATCACGATATGCCTTCGTCTCATTTGGGGTCTTATTGTCCATTCCCCTGCTCGCTTGTCTGCCTTTAAGCCTTCAATACACAATGCGTTTATTCACATAAAGCAAGTAATAGAAACAAAAGAAGATCACCATGAAGGGCACAACCCAGCTGGAGCTGTTATGGTCTGGATCTTGTGGTCTGGCCTCCTCATAACAAGACTTAGCGGCTGGGCAACACAACTGGATATGTTATGGGCAAATGACTGGCTCAGCGAATTGCATGGAGCGCTCGCAAATCTAACGATGCTGGCAACGATAAGCCATATAGCCGCCATTGTGATAATGAGCCACTGGACTGACCACAATTATTTAAAAAATATGCTGTTACATAAAAAATAGAAATATGTTCATTGAACCTGAGTGCTTAGGTTCATCAGGTTTAATCGACTAAGTAACAGGGGTGTCTTTACAAAAAGATCCGTATTTAATGCTCTATTTAACTTTTAATTAGTATTCATGACTGAAGAGGCCGTCTAAATTTTAATCATTACTATGGCGATTTTTGTTAATAGGGATAACATCAACTTTGTATTATTTCAAAAAAGTGACATGGCAATGAATTTTCATATAGAAAAATAATAGATAGATACAGTATGCTACATCCGATAGCACTTTTTAATAAGATGAGAGTCAACTCAAGCTATCGACATTTTTATTATCTCATTATTAACTATTAGGTTACTCACTTTATGAAACCAGGCCGTACAGGAATGAGTCGTTTATTTTACGCTACAGGTTATTCAATGAAAGGCCTTCAGGCTGCATGGAAAAATGAAGCCGCCTTTAGGCAAGAAATCGTCGCTTCTATCATTCTAATTGTGATCACTTTTTTCTTGCCAGTCAATGAATTAGAACAGTTAATGATGATCGGTAGCTTAGTACTGATTGTCATCGTTGAGCTTATGAATTCAGCCGTGGAAGCTGTAGTTGATCGCGTAGGTAGTGAGTGGCATGAGCTCAGTGGCCGTGCGAAGGATATAGGATCAGCTGCGGTTTTGATTGCACTACTTTTTGCTGCATTTACATGGATTTTTATTTTGGTACGCTAAATGAAGTGAGCGTTTGAAAATTATTCGTTTTCTTACGTCGGTATTAGTTTTCTCCTAGCGCTATATTTTGCCACCGCCGTTAACTTGCTTGTTTATTCTGTAGTCGCGGAGTAAATGCTGTTCAAAAAAAGCGCCCCAACCGGAGCGCTTCAACTTCAATATTCGATTATTCCCAATCAAGGATAACTTTGCCAGAAAGCCCGCTGCGCATAGCATCGAAGCCCGTTTGGAAGTCATCAATTTTGTAATGGTGAGTGATGATCGGCGTTAGATCGAGGCCAGATTGGATGAGGCTCGCCATTTTATACCAAGTTTCGAACATTTCACGGCCATAGATACCTTTGATCACCAAACCTTTGAAGATCACTTGGTTCCAATCGATCGCCATATCTGAAGGTGGAATACCTAATAAAGCAATACGACCACCGTGATTCATGGTTTTCAGCATAGAACTAAAGGCACTCGGTACGCCTGACATTTCAAGGCCGACGTCAAAACCTTCTGTCATGCCAAGTTCACTCATGACCTCTTCTAACTTTTGTTCCGCAACATTCACGGCGCGTGTCACGCCCATTTTGCGTGCAAGCTCAAGGCGGTATTCGTTGACATCGGTGATCACCACATGGCGAGCACCAACGTGTTTCGCCACTGCGGCCGCCATGATACCGATTGGACCAGCACCAGTGATCAGCACATCTTCGCCGACTAAATCAAATGACAATGCGGTGTGTACCGCGTTACCAAATGGGTCAAAAATCGAGGCTAGATCATCGGAAATACCATCTGGGATCTTGAAAGCATTAAACGCAGGGATAACTAAGTATTCAGAAAATGCACCAGTGCGGTTCACACCAACACCCACAGTATTACGGCATAAGTGAGTACGACCACCGCGGCAATTTCGACAATGGCCGCAAGTAATATGACCTTCGCCAGACACGCGATCACCTAATTCAAAACCGCGAACTTCTTGACCAATGCCAACCACTTCACCGACGTATTCATGGCCAACCACCATTGGCACTGGGATGGTTTTTTGTGACCACTCATCCCAGTTATAGATGTGAACATCGGTGCCACAAATTGCGGTTTTCTTAATTTTAATCAGCAGATCGTTGTGACCAAGTTCAGGCATTGGCACTTCGGTCATCCAAATGCCTTGCTCTGGTTTGAGTTTGGATAATGCTTTAATTTTCATTTAATGAGCCCCATTTCTTGGCCAACAGCAATAAACGCATCAATGGCGTGGTCGAGTTGCTCGCGGCTATGCGCGGCTGACATTTGTGTACGAATACGAGCTTGGCCTTTGGGCACAACAGGGAACGAGAAACCCACAACATAAATGCCCTTAGCTAATGCTCGTTCTGCAAACTCTGCTGCAACGATGGCATCGCCGAGCATAATCGGGATGATGGCGTGATCCGCGCCACCCATAGTGAACCCCGCGCCTTCCATACGAGTACGGAAATGCGCGGCGTTATCCCAAAGTTGGTCGCGAAGCGCGGCGCTTTCTGCCAGTAAATCCAGCACGCGAATCGATGCTGCAACAATCGCTGGCGCAACCGAATTAGAGAATAAATAAGGACGTGAACGTTGACGAAGCCAATCAATCACCTCTTTTTTACCGGAAGTGTAGCCACCTGAAGCACCACCCATCGCTTTACCAAGGGTACCGGTGATGATATCAATACGGTCAATCACATCATGGTATTCATGCGTGCCACGGCCATTTGCACCCATAAATCCAACCGCGTGTGAATCATCCACCATAACGAGCGCGTTGTATTGATCCGCTAAATCACAAATCGCGGGCAAGTTTGCGACTACGCCATCCATTGAGAATACACCATCCGTTACGATGAGCTTATTACGAGCGCCCGCCGCATCGGCTGCGATCAACTGCTGTTCCAACTCTTGCATGTTATTGTTGGAGTAACGAAAACGCATCGCTTTACATAAACGCACACCATCAATGATTGAGGCATGGTTCAACGCGTCAGAGATAATCGCGTCTTCTTTATCTAAAATAGTTTCAAATAAACCGGTGTTTGCATCAAAACATGAGGTGTAAAGAATCGTATCTTCTTTACCTAAGAATTGAGAGAGCTTCTGTTCCAGTTGCTTATGTATATCTTGCGTACCACAGATGAAACGTACCGAAGCCATACCAAAGCCGTGACTGTCCATGCCTTGCTTCGCCGCTTCAACCAGCGCAGGGTGATTGGCCAAACCAAGGTAGTTGTTGGCACAGAAGTTCAACACTTCTTCACCAGTAGAAATCTCGACCGCCGCTTGTTGTTGCGAAATGATCACACGTTCAGATTTATACAGACCTTCCGCTTTGATTTCCTCAAGCTGGTTTTGGATCTGTTGATAAAATGCAGAAGACATTGCTACGTCCTTATTTTTATATAGCGCAATAGCTATGGTGTAGGGCAGCCTAAACGAAAATAGATCCTTCATTTACACTGTAAAATCGCTTAATGGTATTTTAGTTGATCCCATTTACGACTATTATCCCATGACATGGAAAACCATTCGTGAACTTCAGGCACAAATACAATTATGATCACGCATCGTCTTATCGCCCTGCTGCCTGATTTAGCGGCTTTCATTCTCGTCGTCAATGAAGGTAGCTTTACGGCAGCCGCTCAAAAGCTAGGGGTAACACCTTCGGCATTAAGTAAATTGATTACCCGTTTAGAACAAGCGCTATCAGTGAAGTTATTTGAGCGAACCACGCGCCAACTCTTAATCACTCAGGCAGGAAAGCGCGTTTATGATCAAAGTCTGTTGATGGTCAACGCTGCGCAGCAAGCGGTTGAGCTTTCCACCTCTGACCACACCGAACCTGCAGGCGCACTCACTGTTGCGGCACCTGAAGCATTTTTGAACTCAGTTCTGCAACCCCTTGTGCTTCCTTTTCTAACTCAATACCCTGAAATTCAACTTAAGCTGAGAGCTGCAGATGGTGCGATCGATTTATTCAAACACAATATTGATGTGGCGTTTAAACTGACTGATAAGCCAGATGAAAACTTGGTACTGCGTGAAATTGGCAAAACCCACTTAGTGTTGTGCGCCAGCCCAGAATATATAGCGGCCAGAGGCACGCCCACCCACCCTATCGAATTAACGGATCACGACTGCTTGTATCTTGCCGAAACCGAGCGTGACCATCTCTGGGATTTTCATAAAGAAGATGAGTTCCATACAGTGGCCGTCTCAGGCCGCTATGCAGTAAACCACTCACAAATGCGTTTGAACGGCGTGAAAAATGGCTTAGGTATCGGCATCTTCCATGATTTTGTCATTCAGCAAGCGCTCGTTGAAGGCAGCGTCGTCCGGCTATTAGCCGATTGGACGATCAAAAGTAATTACTACGGCTCGATTGCCATGCAATATCCGCAAACAAAGTACATGCCAGCAAGGCTGCGGGTGTTCATTGATTACGTCACTGAACATTTGGTCAGCCAGCTCAACAAATAAAGGGTAATCATGCTAAAACGAATCCACCACGCGGCAATTATTTGTTCAGACTACGCACGTTCCAAAGCGTTTTATACTCAGATCTTAGGGCTACCTGTTATTGCTGAAAATTACCGCACCGCTCGCGATTCATACAAGCTGGATCTTGCTCTGCCCGATGGCGGACAAATTGAGCTGTTCTCATTTCCAAATACACCACCAAGACCAAGCTTCCCTGAAGCTCAAGGGCTACGACATTTAGCGTTTGTGGTGGACAGTGTCAGTGAAGTCAAAGCGTATTTAGAGGAAAAAGGCGTCATCGTCGAGCCCATCCGCGTTGATGAGTTCACTGGTCGCGAATACACATTTTTCGCCGACCCAGATGGTTTACCGTTAGAGCTTTATTCTGAATAGTGAATAGAGGAAGGAATCAAGGCTATTTTCTAACGCCAGTACAACAGATTAAATAATGGTGGCGCACGAGGAACTTGTTTTTCAAATCGTACACTTAGAGCCAAAAAAGTGTAGCTGTCTGAAACAAACAAGTTCAGTCGTGTCAGTAAAGGTGTCGTTGGAAGTGAATCTTGATGAAAGGTGGAGAAATGAGCAAAGGGACAGGGTTTCGTATGCTGTGTCTGTACTTTTCCCTCTTCAATTTGAACCAGCTCAAAACCATTAATGGTGCACAGTGTGGCCCAAACCCCCGCCGTATTGCCATGCGCATTTATTACAGGCATAAGCGACACCAACACCCAACTGAGCGCGCTGGTGAGCAACATTATTCTGTTAAAACGGTTTAGGCGAATCATAGCAACACTCAATTTTTTCTTGTCGACACTCTATAACGCAATGATAAAAATAACAGTGCGGCAGCGCTAAAAACTTAACAAATACCCTCAAGTTCGCTACAAATCGTTAGCTTAAAGACGACGTTTCAAGATGCATATCAATGTGACTCCATTCACGCTTTGTCTATCAATCTACCCAAACTAGGAAATATTCCTAACTCAGTTAGGCCATGCCCTCAAGTCAATCGCCAAGCCGATTTTTACAATCACTCTATAATGCAGCCAGACGGTTGCTAGCCATTCGACTCTGGTGTGAATTGACTGACAGCAGAGATTTCTTTGACGTGATTTTCTAAGGATTTCACATGCTAAAACTTTTGCAACAGGTTCGGCTACCGACCCTCGATCTCCCCGCAGCAGAACGCCGTAAAATGTGGTTCAAACCATTTTTACAATCATACCTTGTGGTGTTTATTGGCTACATGGCGATGTATTTAGTGCGCAAAAACTTCAACGTTGCACAAAACGATATGATTTCAACCTACGGCTTGTCGATGACACAGCTAGGGCTGATTGGTCTTGGTTTCTCCATCACTTACGGGATTGGTAAGACAGTGGTCTCTTACTACGCCGATGGCAAGAACACGAAACAGTTCCTACCTTTTATGCTGATCCTTTCTGGTATTGCAATGCTTGGATTTAGCATGAGCATGGGCGGTTCAAGCGTCAGCATTTTCCTAATGGTTGCTTTTTATGCGCTAAGCGGTTTTTTCCAAAGTACTGGTGGGCCATCAAGCTACTCCACTATCACCAAATGGACGCCCAAAAATAAACGCGGCACCTACTTAGGTTTATGGAATATGTCGCACAATGTCGGCGGCGCAGGTGCGGCAGGCGTAGCACTGTTTGGTGCAAACTATCTCTTTAATGGTCACGTTGTGGGCATGTTTGTGTTCCCATCAATCATCGCATTAGTGGTGGGTTTCATTGGTTTGCGTTACGGTAGTGACTCTCCTGAAGCATACGGTTTAGGTACGGTCGAAGAGTTGTTTGATGAAGCGGTCAGTGAGGAAGATATTGCTGCGGAAGAAAACCAAATGACCAAACGTGAGATCTTTGTTGAATACATTTTGAAAAACAAAGTGATTTGGTTACTCTGCTTTGCCAACATCTTCCTCTACATCGTGCGTATCGGCATCGACCAGTGGTCTACTGTGTATGCCTATCAAGAACTTGGTTTGTCAAAAGAAGCGGCCATTTCAGGCTTCACTCTCTTTGAAGTGGGCGCATTAGTCGGCACTTTAATGTGGGGTTATCTGTCCGATCTTGCTAATGGCCGCCGTGCTTTGGTCGCCTGTGTCTCTCTGGGACTCATCATTGTTGCGCTCGAATTCTATCAGCACGCCACCAGCGAGTTTATGTATCTCGCGTCACTGTTTGTGCTAGGTTTCCTTGTTTTTGGCCCACAACTACTGATTGGTGTTGCTGCGGTTGGCTTTGTGCCGAAAAAAGCGATCAGTGTCGCCGATGGCGTTAAGGGCACCTTTGCTTACTTAATTGGTGATAGTTTTGCCAAACTTGGCCTAGGTATGATCGCCGACGGTACACCGATTTTTGGCCTCACCGGCTGGAAGGGCACCTTTGCTGCGCTCGACACTTCAGCGATGATCTGTATCGTACTGCTGATTTTTGTCGCGATCGCAGAAGAGCGTAAGATCCGCCATGAGAAAAGGCTAAAGCTGGCCGCAGCTGCCGCTTAGCTCCCAGCAAAATCAAACGCGATATTCTCTTTTATGAGTGTGTCGCGTTTTATTGTGCCACCCCTTCCTTTTTGACGCGCTAGACTCCTCTACAATGGCATCCATAGCAAAGGGATATATTGCTTGTTTAATTGTCTCTGTGGCGTTAGTTTAAGCTCCCTTTTTACTCAGGCAATATAAACAGCGGGGGTTGTGATGATCAAAGTAGCACTAGTGGATGACCATATCGTGGTACGTTCAGGCTTTGCCCAACTCATGAACCTTGAAGACGATATCCAAGTTGTCGGCCAATTTAGCTCGGCGGCCGAAGCGCGCGCAGGGCTTCCCGGCACGGGGGCAAACGTCTGTATTCTTGATATTTCAATGCCTGATGAAAGCGGGCTGTCGCTGCTTCAAGATCTCCCCTCTGGGATAGCATGCATTATGCTGAGCGTTCACGATTCCGCGGCCATGGTCGAAAAAGCCTTGGAGGCTGGAGCAAGAGGCTACTTAAGCAAACGTTGTAGCCCAGAGGAACTCATCCAAGCCGTACGGACCAGCGCCCATGGTGGTTGCTACTTAACACCCGATATTGCGCTTAAACTCACCTCTCCCAAGCGCGAGGCAAAGCTATTAGCACAGTTGACCAAACGTGAGCGGCAAATCAGTGAAATGCTGGCTGCCGGGCTGGATGTGAAAGCGGTCGCCAATGAGCTTGGACTTAGCCACAAAACCATTCATGTCCATCGCGCCAATGCCATGGATAAGTTAGGTGTGAGCAATAACGTGGCCTTAGCGAAATATTTTTCTGACTCATTCTAATGCCACGCTATTTTATTACGTCACTCTGCGCTTGGTTTCTGCTCTCTTGCAGTTGGTTTTGCTTGTGGGTTATCGCCTACTATTTTGTCAACGATCCGGAACTGGCGATCTTCTTCTTTCCTTTTGCTCTGCGTTTAGGTACTGCGCTGCACAGTCCACAACGTTACTGGCCCGCGATTTATGGTGCAGAATGGTGGCTGACGATTGCGCTCGCCATGCTAATGGAACAACCTCAATGGCTGACCGTACTCGCCGCCAGTATCGCAACGCTGCCCTTAAACCTGCTCGCCCAGCGCTACTACCACGGAAGTCAGTGGCGTCGCTTTATTGTGATGGGCGGGTTGATCCTCGCCAGCGCTATCATTAATACGCTGGCCACCACCTACCACGGCCATGCCGCGTCAATGGTGATGTTAGTCAGCATCACAGCTGGCTTAATGATTGTGCCAAGCTGCTATTTGATATGGAATTATCTTTTCCAAAGCACTTGGGTTCCACTGACGGCGAACTTAGTCTCTCGTCATATCGAATTTCGCACGCGTCACGTCTTACTCTACTCTTTACTATTTATTTTAAGCATTGCGCTGCAAATTGGTTTACCTGATGAGCTTCGGCGTTTTGCGCCATTTTGTTTAGCCATCCCGATCATTTTGCTCGCTTTTCGCTACGGCTGGCAAGGTGCATTGCTCGGCACTCTGCTCAATAGCATTGCATTGATCGCGGCTCGTAGTGGTGTCTCTAATATGGAAGTCACTGATCTCCTGCTCTCTCTTTCAGCACAAAGTTTAACCGGCATTTTGCTGGGAATGGGTGTGCAGCGACAAAGAGATCTCAACACCAAGCTGCGCCAACAGCTTGATCGTAACCAAAATTTGTCTCGCCAATTAGTCAAAGCTGAAGAATCTGTTCGGCGCGATATTGCTCGCGAGCTGCACGATGAGATCGGTCAAAACATTACCGCTATCCGTACTCAAGCCAGCATTATTCAACGCGTCGAATCTCAGCCCGTCACCAGCAATTGTGCTAAAACCATTGAATCTCTCTCTTTAAATGTTTACGACACAACTAAAAGTTTGCTAACCCGTTTACGCCCTAAAACCTTAGATGATTTAGGCCTAGTCGAAGCACTGGATCAACTGCTGCGTGACCTTGAATTTGAGACGCACGGCATTCAAGCCCAAGTGGTTTGGACGGGGAACTCAACCACTCAACTGCAAAAGTTAAGTGATGCCACCAAGGTGACCCTTTATCGATTGTGCCAAGAGGCGCTCAATAACGCCTTAAAATACGCGGAAGCTAGCCACATTGTGATTGAGTTTTCGTTGGCAAGTGATGTCACACTGCGCATTCACGATGATGGCATCGGTTTCAAAGCACAAGCGCAGCTGAACGGCTTTGGTTTACGGGGGATGCGTGAGCGAGTCGAGGCATTGGGTGGCCACTTTCAGATTATTAGCCACTGTCAGTCTACAACAGCCAACCACGATCTAAGCGAGAATGGCACTCAGCTTACCGTCACACTGCCCCACTTATAATCGTGGAATATAAAGCACTATGATAAATTTTCTACGCTCTCAACCACCGAAACCGCTTCTTGCATCAGCGCAGGAGGTTAATCAGCAGTACCGTTATTGGCGCTTTCACATCATGATGGCGATGTATGTCGGTTATGCGCTTTTCTACTTCACGCGTAAAAGTTTGAATTACGCCATGCCCGCGATGATTGCTGACCTCGGTTTAGATAAGAGTGATATTGGCATCATGGGCACGTTGTTTTACATCACCTATGGTATCTCAAAATTTCTGTCTGGGATTTTGTCGGACCGCTCCAACCCGCGCTATTTTATGGGCCTAGGGTTAATGGCAACGGGTTTTATCAATATTCTGTTTGGCTTTTCAAGCTCAATCAGTATGTTCATCTTACTCTGGGTGCTCAATGCTTGGTTCCAAGGTTGGGGATGGCCTTCTTGCTCTAAACTCCTGACAACTTGGTATTCGCGCTCTGAACGTGGTTTTTGGTGGGCGTTATGGAATACCGCTCATAACGTGGGGGGCGCGTTGATCCCATTACTGGTTGGCTTTCTCACTTTCCATTTTAGTTGGCGCGAAGGTTTTATTGTACCGGGCTGTTTAGCCGTTATTGGTGGGGTTTTCTTATGTTGGCGATTGCGTGATAAACCAATGACCCAAGGTTTACCCAGTGTTGGTCAATGGCGTAATGACGCCCTTGAACTGGCGCAAGAAAATGAAGGCCTCGGCCTTAGCACTAAACAGATCTTGCACAAATATGTGTTAGGAAATAAGTACATTTGGTTACTCGCCTTGAGCTATGTACTGGTTTACATAGTACGTACTGCCATCAATGATTGGGGAAATATCTACCTTACCGAGCAACAAGGCTATAATTTGATCACGGCTAATGGCGCGCTTTCGCTGTTTGAAGTCGGTGGGTTTATTGGATCGTTAGTCGCAGGCTGGGGCTCAGACAAACTGTTTGGCGGCAACCGTGGACCAATGAATCTGATTTTTTCAATGGGCATTTTTCTTTCGGTGGCAGCGCTGTGGCTGATGCCGTTAACGGGGTTTGTATTCCAAGCCGCTGGCTTTTTTACGATTGGCTTTTTTGTCTTTGGCCCACAAATGTTAATTGGTATGGCCGCCGCGGAATGTTCTCACAAAGATTCGGCTGGCGCAGCAACTGGGTTTGTGGGGTTATTTGCGTATATGGGCGCAGCGCTCGCTGGTTACCCGTTAGCCATTATTGTCGAGCAATTCGAATGGCGAGGCTTTTTTGTCACCATTTCTGTTTGCGCCGCTGTGATCGGCTTACTACTGCTGCCTTTCTTACAAGCTCAGTTTTCAGGCAGCGACCACCCCACGAACCATTGAACGTTATAACCAATCCAACGTTATCGTGAGGGGGCCACAAAGCTGATTAACCAAATAAGCGCTTCCAGATACTTGGGTTACGCTGCTCGTGGTATTCAACACGCAGTTCGTCTACCGTCCGCAGCGTTTGTTGAGCTTGCTCTAAATTTCCTTGCTCAAGATCCACTTCGATTTTGTCTAATGCCACTGAAAGCTTATTAAACCCTTCTAAATAGAGATCTTGCTTCTCCGGTGGATAATTTCCTCGTTTTGACTCTTCAACCAACTGACTTAATCTCTCAATGGGTGCTTGCATTGTTTCAACGCTGGTCGCTTCTGCCGCTTGTTTAAATTCAAGCTTCATTTGTTTCATGTTCTGTTTTAAGTCAACATTAGCCGCCGACACGCTAGCCGCAAATAATGCGCAAGCTGTTAATATCATTATTTTTTTCATAATTATTTCTTTTTATTCTGGCAAGAAGTGCCAAGTTTAATGGATCTCAAGATAAAAGAGGGACAAATTTTTGTCATTTTTTATGACCTCTTTACGGCTTATAGTGTTTGATATTCTGCGATCGCTTTTCGCCCGCGCAGTGCTAAAAAGGCCAGAAACTGCTCGACACTGTGCGTAATCACTTTCTCAGCAGCAATACCAACGTTCTCAAGCAGTTCACTTGCCAGTTGAAGTTGGCCGATATCTTGACAAAAATGAGCATCGCTGCCAGTGGTAACATAAGCACCATGCGCTTTCGCCACCTTAGCAATTTCATAACAGCGATCGACACTCCCTACCCTGCTGTGTCCTTTTAAGGTGCTGTTATTAATTTCTATCGCAACGTGATGCTGGGCGGCGCAGGCGATCACCTCATCAAAATCAAAATCGAAATTAGGGTTACCTAAGTGCCCTAGCGCATCCACTCGTCCACCTTTAATCACATTGATCAACGCTTCGGTATGCGCTGCTTTATCGGCAGGCTGAAATACGGGCTCATGAAAACTGGCGATAACCCAATCTAAGTTTTGATCAACCGAAGGGTGAACATCAATCTCGCCAGCACGATTCATGATGTTGGACTCAATGCCTCGGATAATGGCAACACCGTCTAAAAAGCGCGGCAAAATACGTTGATTGGAGAAGAACCAATAATGCGGCGCTCCAGGCATCGACTGCGCATGATCGGTTGTGCAAAACATTGCTAATCCATTTTCTTTAGCTGAACGCGCGTTTTCAATGAGCGTGCTGTAAGCGTGACCACTTGCATAAGTGTGGGTATGAGTATCAACGACAAGATTCATTTTAATTATTCCATTCCAACAGCGATGCTTCAGTGTAACAGCCTCGCTGATGGCACTTCAATCTAAGGGCGATATATTCACCATATCGACACTTTTTGACCGGATGAAAACACACCGATGTGAAATGGTTTTTTGCAACTTACCCACATTGAACAATACTTAGCAATGTCATCCAATTCGGAGTTGGTTATGAAACGACGTCGTTACTCACTGAGCATTCACATTACGAGTCTCTTTTTAGTGCTCGCCATGGTGATCGGCATTGTATTGATTGGCATAAGTTATCACCATAGTCAGCAACTACTGACGGTAAGTGCACAAGGATTAAGTAGCGAAAACAGCAAAAAACTGGAATCAGCATTTAAACAAAGTGCCGCACCTATCTTGACTACGCTCGATTTTTTAGCTTTTAGTAACGTAATTGATCAACCGGATAAAGTCATCTCGGACCCACGCCAACTCGCCACCGTTTGGCTGACCTTCCAACGTAATCCACAGTTGGTCGCGCTCTATTATTGTGACGAAGCTGGAGCTTGTACTACATTTCGCTCGCTGAGCTTTGATAAAGCCAAACAGCGTTTTGATGCCCCCGCGCAAGCTCAGCTATTGGCCCATTACACTCAAGTTGATGGCACTAACCGCTTTATCTATTTAGACCAGAACCTTGAAAGCCTGCTCGACAAACAAGATAACAATAATAAATTTGATCCTCGCGTGCGTCCTTGGTTTACCTCGGCAAGTCAAGATGGCGCGATACGCTTAACGGAACCTTATTTCTTTTTCTTCCTACAAACGAGTGGCGTCACACTGTCACGTAGATCGGCCGATGGAAAGAGTGTGCTTGGCGCCGATTTCACGCTTGACTCACTGTCAAAACAGATGAGTACGATGGGTTTTTCTGACAGTGCTCAGCTCATTTTGTTCGATAATCAATTTAGACCACTCGCCCAACACAATACTAAGTTCGAGCTACAACAAGATCCCTCACAGATTGCACAGCAACTACAGCAAAGTACTTTTGCACCAATATTGAATCGGGTCAGCAGCCAAACTTTGTATGAAACGGTCAATATGAATGGCACAACGTGGTCGGTGACGTTAACGCCGGTACTTTTAAACGACAATGTACGCTTGTTGCTGGCAGAAGCGGTACCGCAAGACGATTTGATCGCAGATTTGCTCTCGATGCGAGATCAGCAGATTTTTGTCGCGTTAATCATGCTCGCTATCGCTTTTGCAGTGGTTGGTTTTGTGGCGCAAAGGCTCGCCAGCCCTTTAGGTAACCTAGTGCAATTGACCGACAACATCACGAGCTTTGAATTTAAAAAGACACGCTACCCAAAAAGCCGGATCCGCGAAGTTGCCAATTTAACCCAATCGATAGAGCTCATGGAGCATACACTGCACGACTTGCTGCGACTATTACGCGAAACCGCCAGCAATCAAGAATTCAGTGTGTTAGCCAAAACGATTACCCATCAAAGCTATTTGATCACTCGAGCTGAAACTATTTTGCTCTACACTTACGCCAACGAAAATAACCAATTTATCACCGCAGCAAACCACGCCATCATTCCCTTTAAGCTTGATATCAACCAGTTGTCTCAAGAGATGCCGTGGCTACTTTCTGAACTGCGCAAAGGCCAAACGGTTCATTTATCTAAAACCGATAATTCGATGCGTAAGCATAAAGATGAGCTGTATAATTCTGATCTTTATCTTTTCCCACTGCTCAACCGAGACAAGCAGTTAGTTGGCGTATTAAACCTCGGCTACGAACGGGCCATCACTCCCGATCAGCAAGACAAACATGCATTTTTACGAGAGCTGCTCAGTTTTGCCGAAATCGCTAAAGACAATATCGACAAAATGCAACGGCAAAAGGAGATGCTCAACTCGTTTATTGAATTGATCGCATCAGCCATTGATACCAAATCCCCTTACACGGGCGGCCATTGTCAGCGAGTTCCTGAATTAACCAAAATGATCACTAAAGCAGCGGAAAACGATCGCACCTATTTCCCACAATTTTCCATGACCAATGAAGAGTGGGAAGAGCTCACTCTCGCCGCTTGGCTGCATGATTGTGGAAAAGTGACCACGCCTGAATATGTGATTGATAAAGCGACCAAATTAGAAACGATCTACGACAGAATTCACGAAATTAGAATGCGTTTTGAGCTGCTCAAATGTCAAGCTGAAACGGACTACTGGCAAGGTGTTGCGCAGGGTAAGAACGAGCCAGATCTCAAGCAGCAGTTGCTGACGAACCAACAAATCCTCGATGAGGAATTTGCTTTCGTCGCGCAGTGTAATATTGGCAGTGAGTTTATGAGCGATGATGACCTTTCCCGCTTAGAGCGAATTGCGCAAAGAGAGTGGAAACGGACTTTGGATGATCAACTCGGTACTTCTTGGATAGAGAACCAACGTGCAGGAGAGTCAAAACCATTGCCCACTATGGAGCGCTTGCTTGATGATAAACCCGTACATCAGTTGCACTGGGTGAACGGTTGCCGTCCACAAGATCTGTGGCAAGAAAACTTTATTTTACAACCGGGAGAACTGCGCTATAACCGAGGTGAGCTCTATAATTTGTCCATTCGCCGTGGCACGCTCACTAACGAAGAACGCTTCATGATTAATGATCACATTGTGCAAACCATCATGATGCTCAAGCGGCTACCTTATCCTGAACATATGAAAAACGTTCCTGATATTGCGGGAAGCCACCATGAACGAATGGATGGCGCGGGTTATCCAAGAGGTTTAAATGAAGAGCAGCTTTCCATCCCCGCTCGAGTGATGGCAATAGCCGATGTGTTTGAAGCACTGACCTCTAGCGATCGCCCCTATAAAAAGGCCAAAACGCTCAGCGAATCGATCGCGATCATGACCACCATGGCCACCACAGGCCATATTGATCCGAAGCTTTACTTACTCTTTTTAGAAAAAGAGATTTATCAAGACTATGCGGATCGGTTTTTACACTCCGATCAGCACAGCCCAATTGATAAAGAAGCACAGATAAAAAAAGTAAAAATGAGTTTGAAAAAGACTTTTTAAAGACCGCGAATATCTAACTCATTCTGGATCAGCACAATGCACTGCGAGGCAAACAGCATTCGAGGCCCAAGGCTGATTTTCTGTGTATTAAGGCGCTTTAAACTGTTCCAACTTTTTTTCGGCATCGGGATGTGGTCAGTAAGTAAAAAGCAGCTGTCGTCAGAAAATTGATGCTCACGGACACTTTCGCCTTTTTTATCCAGTAAATACAAGTGGTAACTTTCAGAAAGGCGTTGCACCAACTTTTCAAAACTGATGGTTTCAACCGTGAGTCCTTGCTCGACCTCTCGGGTTTGCTCTTTGCCCATACCCACGGAAACGTCTAAAGCGTGGCCTATTTTGGTCAGCAAGGCTTGCTCGTGAAAGCCACCGATATTGTGCAACTGGCTCGACTCAAAGCATAAAGTCCGCGAGAAATCTTGCGTACTTTCCAGCACTAAGTAGACCACCACGTCATCACGATGCGACTGCGCAGTAAAAATAGCGTTCATGAGTACGTGGGCCAAAATTTCGGTGTGGGCTTCTTGCCCAACAGAGGCTAAAAAAGTCTGTTTATCCGTGGAAGCGGCACGGGCCCTTACAACAAAAGCTCTCATGTGACTGACTCAATTCATTCAATAAAGCACGGACTCTATCACAATCTCCATCTACTGGAATAGTGATCTACTGGTGAAGCTACGGTTCGCTCGTCAACACAGCTTTGCTTTTCGGGAGCCCCAATGAAATGAGAGTGGTCAGCAGCAGAAAACCAAACGAAACCCACAAACACGCCGCTAATCCCCAAAGTTGGAAAACCCACCCGGAAAGCACGGTACCGATTAAACGCCCCATCGCGTTTGCCATGTAGTAAAAACCAACATCAAGCGATACACCATCCCCCTTGGCATAGCTCACGATCAAATAGGAATGCAGCGATGAGTTAATCGCAAAGACCGCGCCGAAAAGCAGTAACCCCGCGATGATCACGACTTCCGGATGCCACTGCGCTTGAATGCTGTAGGCGATCAAACCGGTAATCAGCGCCAGTAGCGCCGCCCAACCGAGCGCAGATCGCCCATCCGGCACTTGGTCTGAAGCACTGCCCGTTATTTTAGGAGCAAACCCTTGGATCACGCCGTAGCCAATCACCCAGAGCGCTAAAAAGCCGCCCACGGCACTGTGATCCCAACCAAAAACGCTGCCCAGATAAATGGGTAAGGCAATCACAAACCAAACGTCTCGCGCGCCAAATAAAAATAGGCGAGCCGCCGATAAAATATTCACGCTGCGCGATTTGGAGAAAATCTCTGAAAATTTCGGTTTGGTTTTGGCTTTACCAATATCGGCTTGCAAGCTAAGCAAACTGCCGATAAAAACCAACAGCAATACCGCCGCCATAGCCGCTACCGCATATTGAAAGCCGATCCAAGAGAGCAAGACACCACCGAGAAAAAAGCCGGCCCCTTTTAGAGCGTTTTTTGAACCCGTAAGAATGGCTATCCACTTGTAGAGTGCGCCTTGTGCATTTTCAGGGACTAACGTTTTGATCGCACTTTTTGCACTCATTTTATTGAGATCTTTTGCGATGCCCGATAACGCCTGCGCCGCCATCACCCAAGGAATGGTTAACCATGCAGCAGGTACAGCAAGCATCAAGAGCGCGAATATTTGCATGCCAAGGCCAATATTCATGGTGCGATTCAGCCCTAAACGCGCACCAAGCCAACCGCCAATCAGGTTAGTGACCACGCCAAAAAATTCATAAAAGAGAAACAAAGACGCAATCGCTAAGGTCGAATAACCCAAATCATAAAAATACAACACCACCAACATGCGCAGCGCGCCGTCAGTGACGGTAAAATTCCAATAATTAAAAGTCACTAGCATGTACTGGCGAACGTTTTGGTTGAGTTGAGACAACATAATCACTCTCTTTGCCAAAGAGCCGCCTAAGGCAGCTCTTTGGGACTGTTATTGATTAACAAATTGTTTGATGTACTCAACTTGTACATCTTTGGTAAATGCACCCGGCCTTAATGATTGAACTTGAGTAATAATGTTTTGCAGTTCCCAACCTTTCTCCAGCAATAAATGAGCAGCAAGTAAACCAGTACGACCCGATCCACCCATGCAATGCATGGCAATCTTATCTCCCTTGGCAAGCGCCTGATGAAGTGAAGGGGAGATACTTTGCCAATGCGTTTGAAACTGATGGTCGGGCGCGCAATCATCTTCAATCGGGGCGTGAAACCATTGCAGCCCCGCTTGCTCAACCACTTTAGGCAAGTCACCAACACCTTTCTCTTGCATCTCTTCGTGACTTAGAGCCGTCACCACAACGGTAACACCTTGAGACTTCAATTGTTCAATACTCTCAACCAGAGGAAGATCTTTTGTCCCCGGGCAAGGCGTCAATACCAACCCAGCGCTGTTTTCTGTAACGGGCAGTTCCCATGTAGGATGTGTCATTTCTTTGCTCCTTTATGCCAAACCGACTTTGCGTACTAATTCTGCGGTACGGGTTGCGTAACCCATTTCGTTATCGTACCAAGCGTAAATTTTCACCATGCGCTTTCCCACCACCATGGTCGAGAGTGCGTCGACAATCGTTGAGCGTTGGTCGCCTTTATAATCAATCGATACCAATGGCCGCGCTTCAAAACCGAGAATGCCTTTGAGCTCATTTTCTGAAGCGGCTTTAAGTAGCGCGTTGACTTCTTCCGCGCTGGTATCGCGTTTCACATCAAAAATAATGTCGGTTAACGACGCATTAGCCAGCGGCACACGCACCGCGTGACCGTTAATTTTGTTTTTCAGATCGGGGAAGATTTCCACAATCGCTGTCGCAGAACCTGTAGTTGTTGGGATCAAACTCATACCACAAGCACGCGCACGACGTAGATCTTTATGCGGTGCATCCAAAATGGTTTGCGTGTTGGTCAAGTCGTGAATGGTCGTAAACGAGGAATGTTCAATACCCAGTTGCTCATGAATCACTTTGACGATAGGCGCAATGCAGTTGGTGGTGCAAGAAGCGGCCGTAACAATCTGATGTATTTGTGGATCAAAGATGTGGTCATTGACCCCAACCACGATATTGGCAATACCCGCTTCTTTTACCGGGGCCGATACCACCACGCGTTTTACACCTTGTGCTAAATACTGATTCAAAAACTCAGACTTGCGGTGTTTGCCTGTTGCTTCGATGACCACATCGCAACCAGACCAATCGACGTCACTGATCGCTTTTTGTTGTGAGGTACGAATAACCTTACCGTTGGCAATGATCGCATTACCGTCGCTTGTCACTTGGTGATGCCAACGGCCTTGTATTGAATCAAATTCGAGCAAATGAGCCAAGGTCGCCGCGTCTCCCGCAACGTCGTTAATCTGCACAAATTCGATCTCAGGCCAATCAAATGAGGCTCTTAATGCTAAACGACCAATGCGGCCAAATCCGTTAATTCCGACTTTAATCGACATCTTTATTTCCTTTTATCCCTTCTAAACACAGCATTCTGGGCGAGATTCCATCTCTGCCAGCCTTTGCATATCTTGTTGGTATTCTTTTTTCAGGCAGTTGGATTCCACCAGCCCTTGAATTTGTTTTTTCATCCATCCGGGTAACTGCTCTGATAGCCGATAAAACACCCATTGTCCTTGCCTTGTATCAACCACCACGCCACTGGAACGAAGTAGAGCCAGATGGCGAGAAATTTTCGGTTGGCTCTCATTTAACGCTTGTGTCAACTCGCCGACACACACTCGTTGCTCACGTGCAATCATGAGTAAACAGCGCACCCGCGTTTCATCGGACAGCAATTTAAAAAACTGATGAGGTAGCATTTTACTTATCTCTGCATATGCGGATGTACATATGTATCATATAAAAAGAAATCGCTGTCAATAGAAAAGTTACCGCTAAATAAAAGTTACCGCTGACTTCAGAGAACAATGCTAAAGCGAGCAGTAAAATAGCTGATGGTATGTTGCAGGGCTTTTGTGGCATTTTGATTACAATCGATTTCCCAATAGATCTATTTTTGATACGCCGATCATACCCCGATGCATCGCAACATTGGGATCAAGAGTTCGTGCGTAGCAGAACATAGATGACGTTTCTAACTCATTCACAAACATTTCACATTTTTAAAACAGTCTACGGTTATGAAATTTAATGAGAAAAATATCCTGAAGTTCGGACTCAGAGAACGCTAGTATTTCTTTTTCATACGCAGCGCGACGTTGACCAAGGCAATCAACACCGGCACTTCAACCAAGGGCCCAATCACACCCGCAAATGCTTGATCGGAATTTAAACCGAACACGGCAATGGAGACCGCAATCGCCAGTTCAAAGTTGTTGCCTGATGAGGTAAAAGCAATTGAGGCATTTTGATCGTAAGGAATGCCCAGTTTTTTACCAATGAAAAAGCTGACAAAAAACATCACTAAGAAGTAAATCACTAAAGGGATGGCAACGCGTATCACGTCCATCGGCAGTTCAATGATCATCTCGCCTTTCAGGCTGAACATCAAAACTATCGTCGCTAGTAGTGCCACCAGCGTAATCGGTGAAATACGCGGAATAAATACCTCGTTGTACCATTGCTCACCTTTCGCGGCCACCAACCATTTGCGGCTCAAAAAGCCAGCTAAAAATGGGATACCTAAATAAATCAGTACACTTTCGGCGATATCGAGAATGGTAATATCAACTACAAAACTCTCTAGCCCAAAATATGGCGGCAAAACAGTAATAAATAGCCACGCCATAAAACTGTAGGTGACGATTTGGAATGCGCTATTGAGCGCCACCAACGCTGCGCCGTACTCTTTGTTCCCACCGCTGATATCATTCCACACCAATACCATCGCGATGCAACGCGCCAGACCAATTAAGATCAGTCCGACCATATAACCGGGATAATCGCGTAAGAAAATGATCGCCAATGCAAACATCAAGATAGGCCCGATAATCCAGTTCATCACTAAAGAGAGTGTGATGGCGCGTTTATCACGAGTCACTTCACCTAGTAGGCTGTAATTCACTTTTGCCAGTGGTGGATACATCATCAAAATCAAACCGATCGCCAGCGGAATATTGGTCGAACCGACCGACATGCTCTCATTCCACTGCGCCACTTGCGGAAAGAAGACACCGATCGCTACCCCTAACCCCATCGCAAGGAAAATCCACAAGGTTAGATAGCGATCGAGAAAACTCATTTTTTCGGCTGCAGAGGCTTCTGCGCAGACAGGTAATTCACTCATACATCACATCTCTCGGTAAGTCTAACAAGGGAGCCGCACACAACTTTCTACTTACAGCCATGGCGAAATAGCAACGCTAAAATTTCATTCATTTTGACAAGATGGTTGAGCAATGCGCGTTAGCTCTTGCGCAATCAATGCAGCATTGTGGTTCAGCGTGATGTCCAATATCTGCACCATCCAACTTTCCAGCTCAGGATTGATTTGGTAGTACACCCACTTGCCGCGACGTTCATCAATCACTAGCTCATTTTTTCTCAGTTCAGCTAAATGACGGGACACTTTGGGCTGACTTAATTGCAACGCATTCATTAAATCACACACACACAACTGCCCTTTGTGCTTCATTAACAGCAAGGATTTAAGCCTCGTTTCTTCAGACAAGGATTTATAAAAAGATAAACTGCGGCACATAAACAATACATATGGAATATCGAATATGTTCAAGTGTAAGGAGCAAAAGAATAAAAGTCAAACACCAGAACTATCCTCGCGTACGACGGGCAGCGCTTGAAAAACACCGTGACAACGGGAGGAATCGACGACTGCAATACAAATAGTGATCGTTTGGTTGACCTACACCACATCAATGATTAGGATCACATTTTTAAAATCAACCAAGAGATGTTGCGAATGCTGCTTACGCCGCCCTAGATTGATCTTTACCTCTCACAACTCACCTTTTTATTTCATTTTTTAGAGATTAAGTATGCTACAAAATATTAAGCGCGATTGGTTTTCCAATGTGCGAGGGGATGTTCTAGCTGGCACTGTCGTTGCGTTAGCATTAGTTCCTGAGGCAATAGCCTTTTCTATCATCGCAGGTGTAGACCCTAAAATCGGCCTTTACGCTTCATTCAGTATTGCCGTGATCATTTCAATTGTCGGTGGACGACCCGGCATGATCTCAGCAGCCACTGGAGCAATGGCACTCTTGATGGTCACTTTAGTCAAAGAGCATGGCTTGCAATATCTACTGGCAGCCACTGTTTTGACCGGGGTTCTACAAATACTGGCCGGTTACCTCAAACTGGGCGATTTGATGCGTTTTGTATCACGTTCGGTCGTGACGGGGTTTGTTAACGCGCTGGCGATTCTGATTTTTATGGCGCAATTACCAGAGCTAACCAATGTAACATGGCACGTTTATGCCATGACGCTCGGTGGGCTGGCGATTATCTACCTATTCCCCTACGTTCCTGTGGTTGGCAAATTGCTACCTTCGCCATTAGTGTGCATTATCGCCTTAACTCTGATTGCTATCAGCTTTGGCATTGATATTCGCACTGTGGGCGATATGGGGGAATTACCAGATACTTTGCCGATATTTTTATGGCCAGATGTTCCGCTCAACCTTGAAACCTTATGGATAATATTTCCTTATTCAGCCGGATTGGCCGTTGTCGGTTTATTAGAATCAATGATGACAGCAACCATTGTTGACGATTTAACCGATACCAGCAGTGATAAAAATCGTGAATGTAAAGGCCAAGGTATCGCCAACATTGCCACTGGCTTTCTTGGCGGCATGGCCGGTTGTGCGATGATTGGCCAATCGATCATCAACATTAAATCCGGTGGACGCGGCAGACTCTCTACTTTTTGCGCCGGTATTCTACTGATCATCATGGTGGTGTTTTTAAGTGATTGGCTCAAGCTCATCCCGATGGCGGCTTTAGTCGCGGTCATGATCATGGTTTCCATTGGGACCTTCTCTTGGAGTTCGGTAAAGGATCTCAAAACTCACCCACTTTCTACCAGCATCGTGATGATCGCGACCGTTGTTGTTGTTGTTGCAACCCATAACTTAGCGATCGGTGTCGGTGTCGGCGTGCTGCTTGCTTCTCTCTTTTTTGCTAACAAAATTGGCCGCTTCATGGTGGTTAAAAGTGAACTCTCTGAAAATGGAGAAGAGCGTACCTATCGTGTTGTTGGGCAAGTCTTCTTTGCTTCGTCAGATCAATTTATGAACGCGTTTGACTTCAAAGAGGTCTTAGAGCGTGTCACTATCGACCTCTCTGCAGCGCACTTTTGGGATATTACTTCGGTTTCTTCGCTAGATCGTGCTGTTATCAAATTCCGACGCGAAGGGACCGATGTAAACATCATCGGTATGAATGAAGCAACGGCAACGATTGTCGATAAATTCGGCGTGCATGGTAAGCCAGAAGAAGTTGAAAAGCTGATGGGCGGACATTAAGGAAAAGATTATGACCAATATTATTGCTTGCATCGATGGATCGATTTATTCACAGTCGGTCGCCAATTTAAGCGTGTGGGCCGCCAAAAGCTTACACGCACCGTTAACCTTATTGCACGTACTTGATAAGGCGGCCAATCAAACCGAAAGTGAACTGTCTGGTAACATCGGTTTAGGCAGCCGAGAACAGCTGTTGAAAGAGCTTATTGAACTAGACGAAAAGCGTTCTAAACTAGCCTTAAGGCACGGTAAAGCGTTACTCAATGAGCTAGAAACTAAAGCTCATGAACAAGGTTTACAAGATGTGCATAAACTGCAAAAGCACGGAAACCTGCTGGAGACTTTGCTTGATCTTGAAAACGAAATTCGTGTATTGGTGGTCGGTAAATCAGGTGAAGTGCACCAAAACGACGCCATGGCTGTTGGATCTCAATTAGAGAGTATCGTGCGTACAATGAAGTCGCACACCTTAGTGGCAACGGGTGATTTTACGCCACCACAAAGTTATCTATTAGCCTTTGATGGCAGTGAAATTAGCCAGAAATTAGTGGATAAAGCGATTAAAACACCGCTGCTAAAAGGGCTGGAGTGCCATTTGGTGATGGTGGAAGATAACCACGATAAAGCGAGCGCGTTTAAAGCTGCCGCCGAGAAATTATGTGCGAACGGTATTCACGTTGTGGAAGCGTGCTTATCTGGCGAAGTTCATAAGGCGATTCTTCAGTACCAACAACAAAACCAACTTGGCATGATCGTCATGGGCGCGTTTGGACACTCTAAACTTCGTCAGTTCTTCGTTGGCAGTAACACCACTCGGCTCTTAGCCGAATCAAGCGTACCGATGCTATTGATACGATAATAATTGATAAATTAACCATATAGATAAAGCCTTCTTCGGAAGGCTTTTATTATAAAACTCTGTTGTGAAGGGTAAGTGCAAGTAGTAAACTTGCTGCGGATATGCAACTGGTACTTAGGATGTTAGGTACAAATAAAATCGCGGTTACTGGTACTAACTGACGTGACGCCAAATACTCTCCTAAATCAAAGTCTCATTTACTGGAGCCTATCTAATAAAACTAATAAAAAATAATTAAATAAACCTAGGCTAGGTTAACTCTATGAAAATAATATCATCTTTAGGCTCACGGCTGACAAGCAGTCTGCCTATTGAAAAAAAACAGCGGGCTCTGGTAGAGTTCGTCATCAATACTTATCAACCACAGCAACGGGCTGATCTTTTCCGCGCCGTTACAGATCACCGCAAAAACCAATTACTCAACCTATTTCCTGAACATCACAATAAAAGCTTCTCAGTACTGTTTGAATTGATGGACTACCGAGAGCTCATCCGGCGCTATCCGAATACATTAGATGAAGAGATAGCATATCTTGAGCAAGCCGTCAGCGAGTGCTATTCGCATTGGCTAGATTTCTGGTGTGAATGCGAAATTGCGGCTATAAAAACACTATTCCCTATCGAAGCGGATGCTCCTCCTCGTATCGAACTGCCACTTAAAGACTGTGCTTACCGTGGTTTTTTGATCGACCAGATAGAGGATTCTGAACTTTGGGTCACAACGCCCAGTCACCCGCAAAAAATGCCTATCAAAGATGCGATCACCTTGAGCAATCTTGAGCTATTTATTAAAGGCGAAAAGTGGTACGAGATGCTGCCTTTATTGTCCTTATCACAAAAAGGGAAGCACTTTGTTTTACTCAAGCATCCTGATAACGAAGCATCTCCTACACTAGTCGCTTCAATGTTGGTGCAAGATTGGTCAGTAAATCAGACTTGGCTTAGTTACGCACAACAATTCAGTAACGAACAGTGGCAATTCTGTTTACCCGATCATAGTTACGATGTTTTGATGGAATTACAGCTTTTCAAACCAGCACTGTCGAAATGCGACTCTCTCCCAGAATTCGATCATCAATTTCGGCGACAATTGACTGGTACGCAAGCGGTCTGTGAAGTGCTGCGTTTAACCGTCAGTGGTAACGCTCAACAAAAGCTCTATTTTCTCTACCTTGCTCAAAAAAAGCTCATCCAAATACTAAATCAAATGGGGTATAAAATTGGTTTCACCATTATCGAACAACCTTTCATACTCAATTTTTATCAAACTATCGAACCAAAATCGTATTTCCGTTCTGGATATAACGACTTAAATAATAACGGAAAACAAAGTTATCGTGGATTCTGGATTATTGAAAGGATGGATAAGGTTTTCAGTGATACCAATTTTCGTGACTATCGACATGCAGTTTCTCAGCGTAGGAAGTACGATTTAACCAAAAGGAAAGAGAAAGAGTATGCTTAACCTCAACTTAGATCCAATTCTCTATCCCAAAGCGATAACGCTTATCGCAGCAGTAGCCATGGTGCTCGTTTGGTTAACTTACTATTGCTATCGTCTTAAACAAAAAAATGAAGTAATTTTTGGCACACACCACGCCTCCTACATCGCTTATTCCTCGTGTATCATCGCTTGGATAGGAAGTAATGCATATTTCCATACTGATTGGCTAGTTGAGCTTGGTGTAAATAGAGCAATCTTTATGGCAGAAATTGCCAATATTTCTGCATCCCTTGCATTTGTTTTTGCTTACTATTTCTCATGTCAGCTCTCTGCCGAACAAAGAAAAGGCAAAGTACACCTTTGGCAACGGCTGATATTTATTACTATAGCGGCCTACTCCGTACTTATTAACTTGCAATCTAACCTCACGGTGAAACATGTTGATATTGTCGGACCGAGCGAGTTTGTCATTGAATTTGGGCCCCATACGCCTTACTTCTTTAATGCCATGCTATGTTCAGTGATACTGACGTTATTCAACTTGGTCGTAATGCGAACCAATAGTAGTAAGCTAGCACTGGCCAAAACCAATTATATTATTGCAGGTATATTGGTATACATGCTTTCAACACTAGTTATCCACATAGGAATCACCTTTTTCTTTCAAGATTTCTCACTCTCTTGGCTACCTCCGGCACTCTCCATTAGCGAAATGATGTTTGTTGGCTATGCTCTTATCACTTCACGCTTCTACAGTGTGAAATACCTTGCTTACCTGTGTCTCAATACTGCGTTAGTATGTGGGGTTTTATTCATACCGCTCGGCGCAATCTTCATCCCTCTCACCGACAGCAACCAATGGCTGATGGCAATACCACTTTGTGCGCTTATTGGTATTACTTGGAATCCACTCTACAAACGCTTGAGCCGTTACGCCTCTTTACTCATTTACGGCAATCAGCAGACTCCTGTAGAGCAAATTCTCGCTTTGGAAGACGATTTCAAACGGTCAATTGATGATGCGATGCGCCGTTTAGGCCAGTTATTATACATCGCCGATGATAAGCTGCAGTTCGTTAATAGTAACTATAACGAAACCGTCTACGAACGTTACCTTTCATCCAAACAAACCGCACTAGTGTTTGATGAATTGTTTGAAAAATTAGACAACAAAACCGCGGCAAAAAACTCGATCAAAGCCCTTTATGACAAAATGAGCTCAAACAATACGGCCTTGGTCATGCCACTGTTTGGGCACAGCAAATTGGTCACACATTTATTAATCTCGCCACACAAAATCAATAATCAGATGTTTTCTAATGAAGAAATCGCTGCACTTCAAACCTTGCTAACACGAATACAAAGTATTATTGAAGCGGATAGACGTGTCTGCCAAAGTCGCGCATTAGCGAATTCAATTGCGCATGAAATGCGTAACCCGCTAGCTCAAGTACAATTGCATTTTGAAATTTTAAAGCAACATATTGATAGTCAAGCGCCGGCACAACAAATTAAACAGGATATTGAGAACGGCCAAGCGGCTATTCAACGTGGGCGGCAGTTGATTGATATTATCTTGCGCGAGGTCAGCGATAGTTCGCCTGAACACGAACCGATTACGATGACGTCGATCCACAAAGCCGTTGATCAGGCGGTCAGTCAATATGGCTTTGAGAACGAGAAAGTAATTGAGCGAATTCACTTACCACAACAAGATGACTTCGTAGCAAAACTCAATGAAACCTTATTCAACTTTGTTATTTTCAACTTGATTCGTAACGCAATTTATTATTTTGATTCCTACCCAAATAGCCAAATTGAGATCACAACTCAAATCGGTACTTATGAAAATATTTTAATCTTCAGAGATACAGGCCCGGGGATTGACGACGTCATTTCTTATAAGATTTTCGATGACTTCTTCTCTTATCAAAAAAGCGGAGGCAGCGGTCTGGGGCTCGGCTATTGCCAGCGTGTCATGCGCTCTTTTGGCGGCCGAGTTGAATGCAAATCGAAACTGGGGGAGTTTACGGAATTCCACTTATACTTTCCTATGGTACCCAATGCCCCCCAAGCCGACTCGCTTCGTACTCCTGATTTCAAAAGTTGGCAACAACCTAAACCTAATACCGAGCAAAGAACCGTTGACAATATACAACCAATCGATAAGCCATTTCTAATCAATAACAAAGCCCCCACGGTGCTCATCGTTGACGATAAAGAAGTACAACGCTCACTAGTTCAAATGTATCTGAACCAACTTGGTGTTAACAACTTGCAGGCAAACAACGGTGAAAATGCAGTAGAAATCTTTAAAGCGAATTCCATCGATTTGATCTTGATGGATATTCAAATGCCAGTTATGAATGGTTTTGAAGCCAGCCAAATCATTAAGGCGCATTCTCCGCAGGTTCCGATCATTGCGCTGTCAGGTGAATCTGGCGAACGTGAGCTAGAAATGATTAGCAAGCTGATGGACGGTCGTTTAGAGAAACCGACGTCATTAAATGCGTTACAGCAAGTAATCAGCCATTGGTTAAATAAAGACGTTGTACCCAATGCTCATACAGCAAAGAGTGGAACGGTTATTTGACGTAATTGAAGATACCAACATCTAGATAAAACTCAGCCAGTACCAAAACCATTTCAGTGCTGGCTGACATTTTAAAACCGCATAATCTATTATAAACCGTCTACTACCTACACTCGCCAAGCCTTGACCTCAGCGACCCCAAGTGGTTCTAGCTGAATATCTAGTGAACCCATGCAAGTTATACATGCAATAATTACATATGCACCTTGTTTCAAGTCTCATTTCATGAACGACAGGGTTGAGCACCTCACCTTTTCAGTCTATTGTTTGTAGCGAAAGACAGGTTCGACTTAAACAACACCTTTGCTTGCACACTTTTAGCCGCCTATTTTTGGCGGCTTTTTTCTTACTAGGCAATTATTTCCTTTTTAACAGCGCAATACACTCTTCGTAGTGAGGGGCATAATTAATCAGAGCCGCAAAAGCGGCTCTGATTAATTATAGTTTGTTGATGCAACCATAATGTGATATTTCATAATACTTTACAATCAGTAACTTAACCACAAAGCAACCATATATTGATCTCACCCAAAACAACCATAAGTTGATATTTTTGTGACACGCAGTATCGAGACCAAATTTTTATGTAGGAAACTTTCTTACAGAGAAATACCCCCACATCCCCTCATCTCACCGACAAATTCAGCCGCTAGTTAACATATGACAAAGTTGCTTGGTAATTAAGGTACGACAGAATCGCTCGATGATCACAAAGTCTTGACCATCCGCTGAAACACGTTTCTGGACAGAACTTTCTCAGCGATTTGACTAAATTAGCATTTAATTAAATACACAAAGTATTGCAAAACCTCTAATTGAGTGGCTAATTAAATTCATCCACTACATAGGTGTTAAGATGCAAAAAACGAAAACGCTTATAAGAATTTAGCCAACTGTACTAATACCTTATCGATTGCATTAGCTACCTGAGCTAGCACTTTAACCTTGTCTTCCGCGCTCTTTAAAGCTTCCTTCGCTCCTTTCGCTTGATTGATAAGCTCCTTAAGACTTCCTTGTCCTTTAGCGAGTGTGACCGAATTGTTTTCTAGTATGACCACATTGTAGGCATAAATTTGGTCACCCAGTTGTTCGCATTGTAGTAACAACGGCTCATCTTCTGGATCTAACATGACGGAGTCAAGGTAGCTTTGAAGTTCGTCATACATACTTTCCAATTCAGCGTATACAGTGTTGTGGCTATGGTCCATTAGTTAGTCCTCTAGGCTATCGCGAAACTCTTTGATCGCATCGATCTGTGTCTTAGTAGATTTGAGCGCTTTCTTGGCCGCGTCCTTCGTTAAGTCGTCATCATTTTTTAAAGATATGACTATCGATTGGTTCAACTTTTGAATATCCACTAAGGCACGTTCAAGTTTTGCAAACTTCGCATCTAGCTCGTTTATACGTACTCTGATCTCATAAGCTTTCTTGTAAGCATCAGCTCGCTCTTCAAGTGAATGATAGAACGTCACACAGCGTATGTTGTCACTGGTTTCACAGCGATTGGGGTTGTTGAGTAGATACAGGCGAATACGCAGTTCTTTTTCCAAAGAAATCCTTGTCGCTTTCTTCCAAGAGTCCAATTCACCCTCTAATGATTTAAATGCGCTTTGAACTATATTCTCTGAATCAATGACGATTTTCTTTAATAGGTCATAACGCTTTTTCTCCGTATAAGCACGCGCGATTGCATTCACGCTAGTTGAGAGTAATTCAACGTCGTTTACATCAATCTCTCCGACTTGGGGCATCCGGGATAGAGATACCAACGACGAATTTAGCTTCTCCGAGTATTTATCCAGAGCTTCGCTTCTATCGTCGGTCGCAAGCAGATAAATACTCTGGGAAAATGTATTCAAGTTTTTGAGTAGAGCCTCTTGACCGGCATTGTTGATGGTAGAAATATTTAGGTCTGAGCCAGTGACACCATCCCGTGTTGCTTTCATCAGTTCAGCGTTAATGCGCGCGTCATCGGCAGATTCATATACAGCGATTAGCGCGTCTTGAACTTCTGTAGATTGCTTGGCGTACTCTCCCACCATTGTAATCGATTCATTCGATGCACAGCCACTAAGGCCTATCACTACCAGCGAAGCCGTTGTGATAAACCTCAACCTTGTAACAGCGGAGACTTTAAACCATTTAGTCATGTATTTTCCCTTTTACTATTAAGGAGTGGACGCACTAAGCGATACAAATCCCGTACTTAGGTAGGACATCTCTGATCACTTCTATGCGATAGGTTTTGAGCGCATCATGAAAGAGTTTCCAGTCTGAATTTAAAAAGGATGACGAGTAGCGATAAACAAATTTACCGTCTTGTGTAAAACCTTGCCCCCTCGCCTGTTGCTTCCAACTGTTCTCTCCATCCTTGTCAAACGACAAATCGACTGCAGCAAAGCCAAATTTTCCTTCTCGCAGCCACTCAAGCCACTTGGTATGGCGAGCTTCACCATCTTCATCATCTATGGTTGTTAAAGCGTGTTCTATTAAAGAGCGCTGCTGCGTGGTCAAACCTGGTTGATTATCGATATTGATCTCGGCGTCACCATGTTTCCAACATTGCAATGCTTTGCACATCGCATCCGCGGCTTGTAGAAATATCAAGGTATTGTCTCTTACTACGTGTTCCCCTTCTCCATTTAGATAATTCCAAGAAGTGTAAGGTCTATCAGGAAAAGATAGGGCCGCACCATGGCCAAGAGGAGAAGCAGCAGATACCCCACCACTAAACAAATCATCTTTAATTCGTTGTAACAGAGAGCTGGAGGACGATTCGAGGTTATCTACTTTGTTGTAGTCGTGGATCACCCCAGCAAAACCTTGATGGGCGAAAGTATCTGCATAAACATGCATGGCAATCCCCATCAGATGAACGCCGTAGGGCTTATACCAATGTGTTGCCACCATTCTCAGCATATCTCTTGCAACAGCGCTGTCTGGTTTGCAAACTAGCCGATGTATAAACCTTCCATCTGGTTTAACGTTTGAAGGAAAGCCTTGGTTGCCTGGAAGAAAGTGAAATGGTATCCATACCTTATGATTTGCAAGCTCTTGCGTGTTTCGATAGTCGAGCATTTTGTGAGCAGATACAATACGGTCGTACATCGCACCATTATCAAAATGGATTGGCTTATCATTTGTGGCCTCATCTACATATTGAGCCGAATACGCTACTTTTTCAGCGTCGGTATGCTCAATCCCCGCATACCGAGCGATAACGTAAGTTAGAGTATGATGTCCATCTATTTGCATTCGGGCCTCCATTGGCATGACTATTACATTAAGCATGCTGCAGCGAATAGAGTCACAACCGCCGAATGGCTAAACAGTATCAATCTCGGCTTACTTGCGTTTTTTGAACGGTCTGTTTGTCACTGCATACTGAATATGAAACTCTGGAAATATAACAATACTGAAGTCGAATTCATATGAGAAATAAATATGTAAACGAGGTGGGTCACAAATAGTTATGTACTTTAATCAAATGTTTGATCGAAGTAGGCTAGCGCTAGAAAAATAATTTTCCTAGAACGTAACCGTGATGGGGAAATGTTTAACAAGTAACGTTCTGGAATATAGGAAACAATATCATTCGATAATATCAACAGAGGCAATACAGGAGCTTTTCGCCAATCACACATTATTAACTGACTCGAAATTGGACAAAAATGTTTTAGAACTGATTGCTCTATAGCATTTCTGTCAGTTTAAAATCAAAATGATAGCAGGCGTCACACTCTAGAGTAGATTCTACCGTAATCCTCTTACCCATCTTTACACTGACATAACGATGAATATTTTTTCCACGAGATTTCGTTAGGTTACGAGCGGGAGTATGGAATGCATACTCTAAAGCAGAAGTCGTAATTGCTGAGGGCGCAGGTAAGCTTGTCATGAAATTGCCTCTTCACGATTTTGTCGTAAACTTACATAAGTCTAGACTATGAAGAGGCAATATCAAATTATGGTTGTACCAAATATCAATATATGGTTGTAAATATCAATTTATGGTTGTTTCAACAATTATGGTTGTTAAAACTATTGATTTACTCTCGGCCAAACACGTTATTTTCTTGCTCTTGTACGCGGATAAATGTAGTGCGCTTAGTTAACTCTTTTAACTTAGCTGCACCGACATAAGTACAAGTTGAACGCACACCACCAAGAATGTCAGAGATGGTGTCGTGAACGCTGCCACGGAAAGGTAGCAATACGGTTTTGCCTTCCGCTGCGCGGTATTTTGCAACGCCGCCAGAGTGCTTCGCCATTGCAGACTGTGACGACATGCCATAGAACTTCATGTAGCTCACGCCATCTTTTTCAAACACTTCGCCGCCAGACTCTTCATGACCTGCAAGCATGCCACCAAGCATGACAAAATCAGCGCCACCACCAAAGGCTTTAGAAACGTCACCTGCGCATGTGCAGCCACCATCACCAATGATACACCCACCTAATCCATGCGCCGCATCGGCACATTCAATAATGGCTGAAAGCTGAGGATAACCAACACCTGTTTTCACGCGAGTGGTACAAACCGAGCCCGGGCCGATACCAACTTTTACGATATCCGCACCCGCTAGAATGAGCTCTTCGCACATGTCTCCGGTGACAACATTACCAGCTGAGATCACTTTATCTGGAAATTGCGCACGCACGCGTTGTACGTAATCGACCAAGTGCTCAGAGTAGCCGTTAGCAATATCAACACAAATGAAAATCAGATCGTCACTAAGCGCCATGATATCTTTGGTTTTTTGAAAATCAGCATCAGATGTGCCAGTTGAAACCATCACATGCTTAAGTGTTGATGCATCGGCGTTTTTAACAAACTCAGCCCAATCAGCTACTGAGTAATGTTTATGAACCGCTGTCATTACCTCATGTTCAGCAAGTGATTTTGCCATAGCAAAACTGCCTACCGAGTCCATATTCGCCGCAATAACAGGCACGCCGGACCATTGACGCCCACTATGCTTGAATGTAAAATCGCGGGTTAAATTTACTTGAGAACGGCTTTTTAGTGTTGAACGCTTAGGGCGAAACAGGACATCTTTAAAACCTAACTTAAGTTCTTGTTCGATACGCATTATGTAATTCCTTGATTAATTGACCATTTGTGTCTCTTTTGCAGAGTGCGTAGTACCTTCGTTGGCAGACGTCAGTACATTTTGGACACAAAAAAACCGGAGCGTTGGCAGACGCTCCGGTTTTCAGCATTATAGGCCCGGATTTCTTATCGGCAAGTCTGATATTTGCATTTTTTTTGTGGTACTATCTCGAAACTTTCATATCCGACACTTCTCAAGTCCATCTCTCTCAAATACTCATCGTGTAAATTTTTATTTTTCAATACGTTATTAAAGAACGCATCATTTTAGCGAAAGCTTTCATACAATAAGCAAACGTTACCTTGTTCAGCATTGCGCCGAAAACGTGAGAGAAATCACGCTCACAAAAGAGGTGACTCAGACATTTCTATCGGCGATTTTTACAGATTGTGGTGAATGTTTATCATTAATCCGTCCGTTTTCGATTTTAGTGACATCCCCCCGCAACTCCTACCATCCCAAAGACATAGTTATTTTGTGGTTTATTTTCTGTGATATTAGGCGTATTTATAGTGAAAATTATAAGTCTAATTAGGAAGAGAACATGATCAACATTGCATTTTTCAGCGCAAAATCTTATGACGCGAGTTCTTTCTCAGAGGTCAGTGATACAAAAATCTTCTCGCTGCACTTTCACGATTTTCGACTCACCCCAACCACAGCTAAAATGGCCCAAGGATGCACTGTGGTGTGTGCCTTTGTGAATGACGACTTAAGTCGCCCAGTATTGAGCCAATTGTATGAAAATGGGACGAGGCTTATCGCAATGCGCTGTGCCGGATTTGATAAAGTCGATCTCGATGCCGCAAAAGAGCTGGGTATTCAAGTGGTGCGAGTGCCCGCATATTCACCAGAATCGGTGGCAGAGCACACGGTAGGAATGATGATGTGTTTGAATCGCCGCTTTCACAAGGCGTACCAACGTACCCGAGACGCTAACTTCTCATTAGAGGGGTTGGTCGGGTTTAACTTCTTCGGTAAAACCGCGGGAGTTGTTGGCACAGGAAAAATTGGTATTGCCACAATGCGCATTTTGAAAGGGTTGGGAATGAAGGTACTGTGCTTCGACCCTTATCAGAACCCTCTGGCGATTGAACTCGGTGCAACTTACTGCAGCCTTAAGGAAATCTACCAACAAAGTGATGTGATTACGCTTCACTGCCCAATGTCGCCAGAGAACTACCATTTACTCAACAGTCACGCATTTTCCCAAATGAAAGATGGCGTGATGATTGTAAACACCAGCCGAGGTGAATTACTCGATTCAGTTGCAGCAATTGAAGCACTGAAACAAGGTCGTATCGGCGCTCTTGGTTTAGATGTTTACGACAATGAAAAGGATCTTTTCTTCCAAGATAAGTCGAATGATGTGATTGTCGATGATGTATTCAGACGCCTATCGGCTTGCCACAATGTACTATTTACGGGACATCAAGCCTTTTTGACTGAAGATGCACTACACAATATCGCTCAGACAACTTTGGATAACATTCGTGCCTTTGCAAACAATCAACGTTGCGGAAATGAGCTTGTAACGCTTGATTAATTAAACCCATCGATAATATGAAGCCTCCTTGATGAAACACCAAAAGGAGGCTTCGAAATCATCAACACCCTGATTCTATCAACGTATTTGTAAAGAGGCTAACGCTTCAGATGTGGCATCCTGTATTGATAAAAACAATGAGTTAATTTTACCCGTCGTGGTTCGCATCGGGTTTAAAGTAATGCTTTGGTACATATAATCGGCTTGCTGAGTGACAGGACGAACATTACGACATTTGAAGAGATATGGGCGCTGCTGCCAAGTAATAAAACTACGACAACCTAAGTCATACACAGGTTTAGTTTTGAGCTTAAACCACTCTTGGGGGATTTCAGGAAACAGTTCAAAAATGGTTTTACCAATCGCATCGTGCCCTTGAATACCGCTGTGGTGTGTCATGAATCCATTCCACACTTGCACTTCGTAATCACGATTAATCACGATCAGCCCCATATCGACATTCTGCACCATATCCACCATCCAGTGGAACTGTTCAAATTCTGCAGGGAGATTCATCGTTAAAAATCCTCCATCAAGTACGCTAATTTACTGTCTAGCAACGGAAGAGACTCATCGACAAACATAAAGAGCAAGTCACAGCGGATCGTCGTTTGATCAATGTTGTAGCTCACTTCAAACGTCATCGTTTTTTTAAATGATCCAGCGGTGGAATTGATCACAGAGTCAATGGAGATGTGTTGCCCAAGCAATACTGGAGAGCTTTGAAAAAAACGCACCTCCGATTGCTCGCCTAATCCATTCAGAAAAGAACCAACTAATATGTTTGATACATCCATTAACAGTTCTAATTCTTCAAGCTCTTCACTGTCTGCTGGCACTTTCATTAATTTTTTCAGATCAGAAACACTGGAATCACTCAAGAGCACCAGTGCTTCACCTGCAATGCCTTCACCGCTGAAGCCTTGACATACACCAGAAACTTGATCATTTTCCGCCAAGTCACGAAGTGCCATATGTAGCTCACTCACTTCAAAAATATTGACGTTTGGTAGCGGTAAATGAACAAATACATCAAAGTGCCGCGCCAGAGCATCAGCTGCTCGACCAATCGAAACGTTCGCAACTTCCATATAGATGTCACGACGTTTTAAGATGGGTAGTTCAACGGAGATAGGCGTAACGATACGAGGCTGTGTTGGCGGTTCGACTAACTCTCGTAGTACGCTATTTAACACGTCCTTATCAATCGGCTTTTGAATAAAAGCACGCGCCCCTAACGCCAATACTCGCTCTTTCGCTTTCGGCTGTATATCACCAGAAACAACAACAACAGGCGTTGTCATCCCTCTGCGTTGCATCTCTTCTAGCGTTCCGTAGCCGTCCAGTTCAGGCATAGTTAAATCGAGGAACATTAATTTAAAATCATGCTCTTCAAGATTTTTGATGCCATCTAAACCATGGACTGCGAAAGTAATATCGGCGTTTAGAGAGGCGGGAAGTGAACGAGCCATCTGCTTCCGAGCTAGTGCAGAGTCATCACAGATGAGTACGGGGAAAGACATGTAATCACCTTCTATTTATTAATTCGATAAATAGAGTGTATACCTAAACCTCGCGTAGATGCGAGTTGCGCAAAAAATTAATTAAAAAGTTTTAGGGATTATAAAAGGCTACACACTCAAGCGAAACATCGGTTAGCAAACAGCAATGTTCGCTCATTTCAACCTCATAGTGAGGGCCAGAAGGTCAGTACAGCAATCCGCAACACAATAGCGGTAACAATGAATGCCACTCCCAAGCGGTACCACTTATATTCCTCAATTGACATGGGAATGCGACGATAAAACATCGTGATGACACCTTTCCAGTCATGGCTACGTTTACCATACCGCACAATACTCGTCAGAATAAAAATGATGCCCAGTATTAAGATAACTTTCTCTGCCCAAAATAATCCGATGCCCATAGTACTTCCTTGTTCAGGAGATAAATAATCATTGCCAACAGTGTATATCGAAAAGATGAGTGCCACTCTTGGACAAAAGTCTAAAGTGCAAAAGCACCAAAAGGGCCCAGTGAGGAAGCCCTTTTGCATTAACAGAAATAATTTAGTTCACTATCACATTAACTATCTTACGCGTAAGTTACGCATAAAGACGCTATGTATTAAGTGCGCTACGCGTGATGCGCCGTTGTTTTAGAGATTGCAGATGTTAATTTATCTCGATAACTGAACCAGATGTATGTCACGACAATAGAGAAGAAGAGATACGACAAAGCAAAGATAAAAGGCGATGTGATCAATTGCGCCGATATCCCCCACGCAACACCGATAATGGTCACTGTCAATTTAGCAAGAAGCCCACAGATGAGAAGAAAAAGGGCAAACTCCGGCACTTTAGTACTTCGAAACGCAAACCAGTAACAACTGCCTACTGCGAGTGACGAGATGTAAAGCCCAAGCAAAAATGAATGAAAGTGATCAGCAGAGGCCACACCCGCCGAGACAGACGCCATTAAAATCAGTATTAGTTTCATGTTGTAAACCTCTCTTTTTATGAGAAAGTATCCATTCATTTTCGAAAACTCAGTTTACATACATTTTCCTCCATTAAATAAGAATTTCAAGTTCAAAAAACAAGCAATTTTTCCTTATTGGCTTAGAATAAAACAATTGTTAATCAGTGGTTAACAACAGAAAACCCGAAAATTAGATGGGACATGGCATTACCCAAAAAAACACTTCAAAATGGAACTAATTGTAACAATTATTTAACCGAGTAAATATTTCATTGAAAGTGCAAATTTGTGATGTGTACAGCGCAACGTTCCGAGTTGTCGCCAAAACAACTTGAAGATGCTATTTGATAGGGAAAAATTTCCTCAGTTTTGAGGAGAGTCATTCAGCCCAAAAAGAGAGCCATTAAATAGGAAAGTAAACCTAACCCTTCTCCTCACTCAATGAACGCTGGCCAGTAATAAACGGCTTCAACCATCGAACTCATCTGACCACTAACTCTGGCTAAAACTTCAACTATGTCAATGGGTAATAGAATAGTAATGTTAATTTCAAGCCTCATCATAAGAAAATGCAACATAGAGCATAAAACCTAACAATTTTAAGAAAGTTTTTCGAGTTTTATCGAGTTATGATTGACAAGATAAAAGTTTGAACTAGACTTTGCACTAGCTAGAAAGCAGTTCTTTGTATACACATACGTCTCGTTGGATTACTTGTAACTCCCCCGTCGTGTCGTACGCAATAGCAATCTACTTTTCCACGCTATCCGCGCCGTATTCGGCTGTAAAATTTTTTTTGATTTTGGGTATAAAAATGGCTAACACAGTTACTGGTACAGTAAAATGGTTCAACGAAACTAAAGGTTTCGGTTTCATTCAACAAGAAAACGGTCCAGACGTATTCGCACACTTCAGCCAAATTAAAGGTGACGGTTTCCGCACTCTTGCTGAAGGTCAAAAGGTAGAGTTTGAAGTAGCTCAAGGTCAAAAAGGCCCTCAAGCTGAAAACATCCGCCTAGTATAATTTTTTACTAAGTATTCTAATAGCCAGCAATTTGCTGGCTATTTTCGTTTTTACCTCTTGGCATTCTTCCAATGGCTCTTAAACCGACAATCTATAAGTTCCGTATTGCGCTGACGGATACTAATCGCGATCATTATGACTCTTTAAATCTCACCATTGCTCAACATCCTTCAGAAAGCAACGAACGAATGATGGCGCGCATTTTGGCGTTTTGTCTTAATGCTTCACCCGAGCTAACATTCACTAGAGGACTTTCTTCCATTGAAGAACCTGATCTCTGGCTAAAATCATTAGATGACCAAATTCAGCTCTGGATTGAAGTCGGAGAACCCGATGCTGATCGCATTAAAAAAGCCACACGGCTTGCACAACAGGTGAAAGTCTACAGCTTTAACACGAAATCACAGGTTTGGTGGGAGCAGAACAAGGGAAAGTTCTCTCACCTCAATGTCGATCTATTTCGCTTTGATGCTGCAGCGATTGAAAAACTCTCTACTTCCTTGAACCGAGGTATGGATATTTCAGTGATGATTAGTGGGTCTTCTATCTTTATTGATAGCGATAGCCATTCCGATGAAATTACTTGGCAAGCACTACAAATAAAAAGTGAGCATTAATTCCCAGCTCACTTTTCAGTATCTATACCCAAACAACTTGAAGTTGCAGGTAGACGGCAAGTGAGCTCATCCCCATGAGCATAGATGAACTATGTGATTGGGGTAAGCGAACGTAACCAACACCGCTGCAGCTTTAAATGGGAAGGGTATAGGCCCTTAAAAGAGCCTAGATTGAGATAAAGCTTTATACTTTATAAATAGGCGTGTGGACCAAAGACTTCGTAATGGATACGCTCTCTTGCTACGCCAAGCAATTCAAGCTGCTCAACAATGAACTGCATAAAACTGACGGGGCCACAGATATAAAAATCCCCCTGTGTTAGCGGCAGTTGCTCGCAAACTTCATGCAAGATCATAGAACCTTGCTTGACTGGTGTTTGCTCACTTTCCAGATACCAGACCACTTGCTGCCATGATGGATGCACCGCCATTAATGTCGCGGTTTCATCAATAAAGGAGTGTTGTGATAAATTGTTGCAAGCATGCAGATACGTCACCTCTTTTTTTCCTACTGACGCAAGCTGTTGAAGTATGGCTTGCATCGGTGTTGCCCCGACACCTGCAGAGATAAGTACAACGGGAGCGAGCTTCTCAACATAGAAAAAATCTCCCGCTGGCGCATAAAGTTTCACTCGACTGCCTTTTTCAACATAATCATGTAAATAGTTAGAGACTGTCCCAGGATGTTCAGTATCCACGCCTTCACGCTTCACAGAAATGCGGTAGTTTTTTCCATTAGGTTTTTGTGACAAGGAATATTGACGAATTTCACTGTATGGCGCACCTTCCGGCTTAAGTTCAACCCCAATATACTGACCTACCTGATAATCTAATACCGCTTTACCATCAGCAGGCTCAAAGATAAAGCTAGTGACGAATTCAGACTCTTTCACTTTATCTTGCAACACAAACTCACGCGCATTCTCCCAACCACCGATCGCCTGCTTACGCTGTAAGTACAACTCTCCTTCTCTATCAATGAAGACTTGCGCTAAAAAGAGATAAGCCGCCGTCCATGCTGCTTCAACGTCAGGAGTAAAGGCATCGGCAGCAAGCTCTCGCAACGTTTCAATAAGGTGATGACCGACGATTTGATAGTGCTCTGGCTGAATGTTAAAGCTGGTGTGCTTTTGGGCAATACGTTCCACTGCACTGGTTAATGCGGCGAGATTTTCAATATTTTTCGCATACGCGGCAATCGCCTCAAACAGTGCAACGCCCTGACGGCCAGTATGTTGATGGGTCATATTAAAAATATCTTTTAGCTCAGGATTGTGAGTAAACATTCTCTGATAGAAATGAGCTGTAAGCGCTGGCCCGGCAGATTCAAGCAAAGGAATGGTACTTTTGACAATGGCGATGTGTTGATTATTGAGCATATTAAGCTTTCTCCTCAGATTTTATAAATGGCGAATTAGATTCGCTCTGATACTGAAGGTTTGTATAGCACAAAGCATACCAACATTAATCTATTGATTTTTAAATGAAAAATAAAAAAATCATTAAATAATCAGGTCAAAATAACACTTCAAAAAATGTCATTTTGACACTATAATATCCAAAAACATCACCAGAGTGCTTACCATGCAAGATTTTTCCATCTCTACCTTGATTGAAATGACCATAGGACTCGCAAGTGGTTTGAACGATCAAGATAGATTCAATCGCCTGCTTGATGCGATTCGTAAAACCATTCAATGCGACTGTGTGATGTTGCTTTCACGCCAAGGTGATTTATTAATCCCCCTTGCGATGCAAGGCTTGACTCGCGATACCTTAGGCCGACGCTTTTTAATTGATGAACATCCCCGCTTTCGTGAGATTTGCCACGCTGATGGGCCGGTTATTTTCGATGCGAATTCATCACTACCCGATCCTTTCGATGGTTTATTAATGGATCATGATGGCGACCTTCCCATGCACTCTTGCATGGGCCTACCCCTTTTATTTGGTGATAAACTGCTCGGTATCTTGACGCTTGATAGCCTTAATCCCAACATGTTTGAGCATATTCCCAAACGCAGCCTAGAAGCGTTGTCGGCAATCGCGGCCTCTACCTTGAAAATGGCACTGACCTTTTCTCAACTTGAAGCACAGGCCAAACAATCCCAGCAACGCTTAGAAGAGCTGAATGAAGAAGCATGGGACAGAGAAGGTGGAGAGATCATCGGTTCAAGTGCGTCGATGCTGGCCATGAAAGCCGATTTGGAAGTGGTCGCCCCTTCTAATTTCAACATTTTAATCCATGGTGAAACGGGTGTCGGTAAAGAGCTGGTCGCACGAACACTGCACCAACTATCAGCGCGTAAACGCCAACCTCTTATTTATGTCAACTGCGCCGCAATTCCAGAAAACTTGGTCGAAAGTGAACTATTTGGCCATGTCAAAGGAGCCTTTACTGGAGCAGAACGGCATCGCTTAGGCAAGTTTGCATTAGCCGACGGTGGAACCTTATTTCTCGATGAAATCGGTGAACTGCCACTGGCTGCCCAAAGCAAGATTTTACGTGCATTGCAGAACAATGAAATTCAGCCCGTAGGACAAGATCATGTCCAAACCATTGATGTACGAATATTGGCAGCGACAAATCGAGATTTAAAGCAAGAGGTGGAAGCGGGAAGATTCCGAGCCGATCTTTACCATCGACTCAGCGTATACCCTGTTCATATCCCTCCGCTAAGAGAGCGAAATGGTGACGTTACCTTGTTGGCAGGTTATTTTTTAGAGCAAGCGCGTCGCAAGCTCGGTATCACACAGCTCAAAATCGATCCCAACGCGCTGGCTGGGTTACTCAACTACTCATGGCCCGGTAATGTTCGCGAATTAGAACACGTGATCAACCGCGCAGCGCTGAAAGCACGAGCTAGACAAGGCTTACAAGCGTTGATCACAGTCAACAACTACGACATAGGTGAGTTAGATTTCAGCCTACCTCTGGTTAACACGCAAAGTACGTTGAGCGACAAAGAGGTCACAGCGAAGGTGTGGCAACGTGGGCTGCGAGAAGCAACGGATGAATATCAGCGTAAATTGATCAGTGAAGCATTGACCCAATCCGATTTCAATTGGGCAAAAGCGGGAAGATTATTGCAAGTGGATCGCGCGAATCTCACTCGGCTTTCAAAACGCTTAGGGATTTCGGTGAAAAAAACACACGCAATTGAGCGTTAATCTCATTGTCATCACTAATATATCTTTTCTCACCCAGACAGTCATTACAGGTAAGACGCTCACCATACTGTGTGAGCGCTCATTATTCGGCGGTTAGCTACCCACTTCACTCGGCAGCACTTCTGTTGCAACTAAAGCGCGTGGAAATGCGTTTTCATACGCTTGCATAAAGTCTTGGCGGATCAGTTGCTCTAAATGGTTGGCCCGCTCTGTTGGGCAAAAAATCATGAAATGCACGATCTGTTCTCCTGCGGCTGCGCTGCTGATCTGAATGTGCGGCTCAGCACTGGGCAAATCTACACCCGCATGTTTTTCAATCATGCTGTTATAGCGCCTTGCAACATCAATAAAATGGGCAAAGTGGCTCTCAATCTTTTCATGCATAATCGGCAATAAAGGATACAAATTTACAAATTCAGGCACTACTATCGAAAAGTTATGAAACACATAACGCTTCATAAAATTAAGGTTTTTTACCGGAAACGAGAAGAACATACTGTTTGGCAAGGTCGCAGTTTTTCCAGTGTAGTGGTATTGACCATGATTCAAGTCGATTTCTTGGATCACGGTTGCCATCAAGTTGTGTTCGATCACTTCACCGCTCAGTTTTCCGACTTCAATCCAATCCCCGATACGAAATGAGCGAGAGCTCGCTCGCTGAATTGAACCCGTAAAACACAAGATGATCTCTTTTGATGCGACTACAATGGCGACCGCTATCGCAGTCACTGACAGTGCAAATTCGTTGATCTCCGATTGCCACAATACGAAGAGGATGACCAAAGTAAAGGCAAAGGTGCCATTCTTGGTGCGTGACATCCATTTACGCTGCTTTTCGGTAATCAGTGCGACATCGCCACGAATTTGAGAAAGCACAACTCGCCGCGTCAAAATAATCAACGTCATGATTAAAATACTAAACACCAATTTATGAGTGATAAGAAAGTCCCACACCGCGACCACTTTCTCCATATCAATCCCCTTCTTTTATTTTTATGCATAATGAGCAGCAACACATCTAAGCCACTAGAGAGCAGCAGATTGAGATCGTGTTAGAAATTTTAGAAAGGTATTGTAACTGAGTGAATAGTTAACGTCGGCATAAGGCGCAATTATTATGCGCCCTGTCATAGCTTTGGAAGAGAAACTCCCTTTGAGATTGGCGAAAGGAAAGGTTTGTTATCAGTGTTGATTCGCCAACGCTGTCTTTTCAGCCAGTTTTACAATCACGTTTACCGCTTGTTCCATCCCTTCAATGGTAATGAACTCATGAATACCATGAAAATTATAACCGCCAGTGAAAATATTAGGGCATGGCAGGCCCATGAATGAGAGCCTCGCACCATCCGTACCACCTCGAATAGGTTTGATCAGCGGTTCAACATCACAAGCAATCATGGCTTGTTTAGCCAGTTCAATGACTTGTGGATGAGGCTCGACCATCTCTTTCATATTGAAATAGCTGTCCGTCACAACCAACTCAACTCGTCCTTTCTCAAGACGGGCATTTAACTGGTCCACTTGCTGCTGCATAAACGCTTTACGAGCTTCCAAGCCTTCTCGTTCAAAGTCTCTAATAATGTAACCCAAGGTTGAGCGAGCCACACTCATCTCTGCGGATTTTAAATGGTAAAAGCCTTGATAGCCCTGCGTGGTCTCTGGGGTTTGACCGGCTGGCATCATAAGCTGAAATTGTGCGGCGATGTTGATGGCATTCACCATTTTATCTTTCGCGGTCCCAGGGTGAACATTCACGCCATAGCAAATAACATCAGCGCTCGCCGCATTGAAATTCTCATACTCCAACTCACCCACCGGGCCACCATCAATGGTATAAGCCCACTGTGCGCCAAACTTCTCCACATCAAATAAGTCCGCGCCCCGGCCGATCTCTTCATCGGGAGTGAAACCGATACAAATATCACCATGTGCGATGCTTGGGTCGGCAATTAACCTCTCAATGGCCGTCATAATTTCAGCGATGCCTGCCTTATTATCGGCACCAAGCAGTGTGGTGCCGTCAGTCGTGATCAGATTGTACCCATGCAGTTGATGCAAATCCGGGTATTGAATAGGTGACAGCACCTCATCCCCTTTACCTAAAGCAATGTCTCCGCCTTGATAATTCTCCACAATTTGCGGCTTAACGTGTTTGCCTGACGCGTCTGGCGCGGTATCCATATGTGCAATAAAACCAATCGCAGGAACAGGGTAATCAACATTCGATTGCAACTTCGCCATAACATAGCCGTGTTCATCAACCGTAGCATCGGTTAAGCCTAATGCGATTAATTCTTCATGCAGTGTATGGGCAAACGTCATTTGCCCTACTGAACTCGGGCAACGGCGGCTGGCGGGGTGAGATTGAGTATCAAAAGAGACATAACGCAAAAAGCGTTCAACAAGATTTTCCATAGCAAGCACTCAATAAGTTAGCATGTCAGCGTATCGCCTATGTTGGGATACGCAGTTAATTGCAAGCTATACTACGCGCTCATCAGAAACGGAATTTGCTATAAATCAGCTTTTCAGCAATTACTGAGGTGTCAATCATTCAAAAAAGGGATCAAAAATGCCCACCGCAGTGAGCATTGAGAGAAGCAAACAGTGCGTTTAAAGCAGAATGAAAATGCCCGCTAGACATGCACTCATTAAGTTAGCTAGCGTACCTGCAATCACCGCTTTAATACCTAAATTCGCGACTTCTGCACGGCGTTCAGGAGCGATAACCCCGATAGAGCCTAATTGGATCGCGATAGAACCAATATTGGCAAAGCCGCACAGAGCAAAAGTAATAATAACTTGGGTGTGTTCCGACAACAGCGCTTTGTGGTCAACAAAATCAATGAAAGCCACAAATTCGTTCATCACCACTTTTTGCCCAATGTAAGAGCCCGCCATCAAGACTTCATGGCTTGGTACACCAATCAACCAAGCCAGTGGTGAAAATAGATAACCGAACAGCAGTTGTAAGGTAATGCCGTTCAAACCCAATAACTCACCGAAACTTTCAAGCCCAGTGTTAACCATCGCAATCACGCTCACAAATGCAACCAGCATTGTACCGACGGCCACCGCCACTTTCATGCCATTCATCGCCCCGCTCGCCAGTGCGTCAATCACATTACTTTCTTGCGCTTTATCCATCTCAATATTGGTTTGATCAAGTGGAACATCGCGCTCTGGTACGATGATTTTTGCCATCATCAAACTGCCGGGTGCCGCCATAAAACTGGCTGCAATAAGGTATTTAAGCTCAACACCTAGACCGGCATAGCCACCCAACACGCTACCTGCGACAGAGGCCATGCCTCCGGCCATTACGGCAAACAGCTCTGAACGTGTCATGCGCGACAAAAAGGGACGCACAAGCAGTGGTGATTCGCCTTGTGAAAGGAAAATGTTACCCGTAGCAACCAGAGATTCTGCTTTGCTCGTACCTAAAAATTTTTGAATACCACCACCGATAAACTCGATGACTTTTTGCATGATACCAAGGTAATAAAGGGCAGAGATAAGAGCACTGAAGAAAATGATGATAGGCAGAACACGAACAGCAAAAATAAATCCGGAATCGGCTAAATCACCGAATAGAAAGCGGATTCCTGCATCGGCGAAACCCAGCAAACTCGATACACCGCCGCTGATGCTGGCTAGTGCGCTTTGTCCCCATGGGAAGTAGAGCACCAGCGCGGCAAAACCAACTTGCAGCAATAAAGCACGTGATACGGTTTCCCAATTGATGAAAGATCGATTTTCAGAGAGCAGGTAGGCGCAAGCGATCAGCGCTAAAATGCCGACGAGGCCAAAAAGAATATTCATTGTATTTACCTAGTTTGAAATTTGGAAATAAGGGTAGAACCAAAAAACTTGGCAAAGGAGGAATCATTGTCCTTTTGCACAACAAAAGCATGACAAAAAGAGGGGTATGCGAACATATTGTTCATCTAAGATCACCTTATACAAGCAGAGGAACTTAGCTGGTCCAGTCCTTGGGGTCATTCACATTTCCGTGTGACGGCTTGTATGGGTTGAGCACCGGCTCATAACCGGGCGGAAAGTATAGCGAACAAAATGAGAGTTTCATCACATATTTTTACGCAAACGTTCAAGCGCTCATTTATTCGACAGTTATTCTAAAAAAACATCAAACACAGGCAAGATTGGATGGAAAACAAACAAACAAAATATGGAATTTTCATCACAAATTTAAACTAATTTAACTATATAAAAACGAATAATTGGTATTTCTGCACTTTGCCAACTAGCTTTAAGAGAGTCACTTTGAAGAGACTGAAACGGTTTCGAATAAAAATCACTAGCAACGTCACGCCTCTTGCGGTCAACACTGACCCAAGAGGCATTTTTATTGGACAAAGTCACTGTAATGCAACAGCGTGAGGCGAAAACTAGTTTACAACCTCAATATCGGTTTCAGGAATACAACAACACGCTAAAGCGAAACCAAGATGACGTTCATGCTCAGGCAGTGCTGGCACGTCAGGTTGATGCACTTTGCCCGACTGCACAGTCACCTTGCACGCGCCACAGAACCCTGCTCGGCAACTGTTGGCAATCGCAATGCCAGCGGCTTCGGCTTGATCTAATAAGGTCGTTTGGTTATTACCCTCAAATACATGGCCATTGACGCTCAGTTGTAACGTTTTCAGCTCAGCTGCGACAGTGTGCGCCACACCAAATGCTTCTTGGTGGTAAGATTCTTCCGCAAGCCCTTTTTTCAACAATAAGCTTTTTGCTTTCTGCATAAAACCATCAGGCCCACACACAAACACTTGGCGAGCAGTCACATGTTGGATTTGCTTAAGGTGAGATAAAGAGAGCCGGCCTTTCAGCCCAAACCAATCGACTGGAGCTTGAGTCAGAGAAATGAAGACTTTCAACCCCTGATGCCGCTGCTTAAGCGCTTCAAGTTCAACGTGGCAAGGAATATCCTCAACGCTGCGGCATTGATGATAAAAGACCACATCTTGAATTTGTTGATTATCGGCAAGATAGCGCAACATCGATAACATAGGCGTCACGCCACTTCCAGCCGACAACAGTAACAACGGTTGTTGGTGCTGAGTCGACAGATGAAACGAGCCATCCGGTGATTGTGTGGTCAATGTACTTCCTACCTGCAAGTGATCAAGCAACCAGTTAGAAACTCTACCGCCATCAATACGTTTGACTGAAATCGCTAACCGACCCGGGCGCGATGGGCTAGATGACAAAGTGTAGCGGCGCGCCACGTTCTCGCCATCGATCACAACTTCGATTGGTAGGTGCTGCCCAGGTTGATAATTTGGCATTTCACCCTTTTTCGGCTCTAGCCAGAACGTGACAAAATCACGCGCAATCGCTTCACGCTCAACACAGGTCATCACATGGTGACTCATGCCCAAATCTCGATAAAACTCTTTCTCTTTGTACTCAAGCACCTCAACGCTGTCGCCAACTCGAATCATCCCCTCATTTTTTGCGACTAAATTTTGCCCAAAAAACACCCCACCTCTTTCGTTAGCGCGAAATTGTGACAAGGTTCTTAGCGGCTCTTTGGTTGGACGAAAAGCCCCTTTATTCACATCAACAGTAGTGAGAATACAGCGTTCGCAAGGTTTTACCACTTCAAATTCTACCTCACCAATTCGGATCCGCTTCCAGCTGTCTTCAGCGAAAGGCTCATCGGTTCGTACCACTAGATTGGTACGAAATTGATCCATGCTGTGCACTTCAGGGCTGCGGCGATTAAGTTCATCAAGTGAAGCTTGGCTGATGACCAGCACTGGATAGCCATCAGCAAAACTGACATTGTGACCCACTTTTTCACGCATTCGGTTTGATTGCTCTCCGGTAAACAGCAACTCAACACGCTGGCCTAACACTTGGCTAAACCAATCATCCGCTTCATCGGTTGTGGTGTAAGCGGTAAAGTTATCGTCCCACACTTGCGCTGGAGAAGGTTGCATTTTGAAATCTGCATAACGCAGTTTTAACGGAGATTGGTTCACCGCCGTGAAGATCAAACCATCCGCAACCAGTATTGAATTCACCTTAACCATATTTGGATACTTACGTGCAGTGACCATTGAACCATCAGCTAACGCGATCATAAAGCGTCGATCAAAAGCCAGCCCCTGTTTTTCAACCCAAGCGGTGGACTGCGAGAGGCCACCTATCGATTTGACTGGGTAGACGTTAATTTGTGAGAGTTGAGCTGACGACATGGCCTATCCTTATGCTTTTTTGAAGGTATTTTTATAACGCGATGATAATGGAAATCGCCAAAGCTGGCTAACCCTATGGAAAATAAAAGGATGAAATTCACCCCTGTTTCCTCTATCATCCTGTCGCTTAAACGTAAGCGATTGCACGCACATTAAAAGCGAAGCCCGTTTAAGCTCCAATCAATTTATTTTCCGGTGGGAGCAACCAATGAAAACATTAACGATTACTCGTCCAGACGACTGGCATGTTCACTTACGTGATGGTGATGTGTTGGCCGATACAGTACGAGACATCAGTCGCTACAACGGCCGCGCACTGATCATGCCCAATACGGTCCCGCCGATCACCACCACAGAATTAGCATTAGCGTACCAACAGCGCATCATGGCGCAAAAACCACGTGATTCTTTCAAGCCACTCATGGCGCTTTATCTCACCGATAACACGACACCTGATGAGATCCGCAAAGCCAAAGCTTCTGGCGCTGTCGTGGCAGCCAAACTTTATCCGGCTGGGGCGACCACCAATTCAGATTCTGGTGTAACCTGCGCTCAAAATATTTACCCAGTATTAGAAGCGATGCAAGACGTTGGCATGCTGCTGCTGATTCATGGCGAAGTAACCGCTCACGATGTGGATATTTTTGACCGAGAAAAAGCCTTCCTCGATACAGTGCTTGCTCCTATTGTTAATGATTTCCCAAATCTGAAAATAGTGTTAGAACACATCACCACCGCCGATGCTGCCGAGTTTGTACAAAATGCGAACCAGAATGTAGCGGCAACGATCACGGCGCACCATCTACTTTATAACCGCAATCACATGCTTGCTGGTGGTATTCGCCCTCATTTTTACTGTTTGCCAATCCTTAAGCGCAACACCCACCAGCTTGCGCTGATTCAGGCAGCGACATCGGGCAATAAGAAATTTTTCTTGGGTACTGATTCTGCGCCTCATGCCAAAGGCAAAAAAGAAGCCGCTTGCGGCTGCGCTGGATCGTACACAGCGCACGCAGCCTTGGAGTTATACGCAGAGGTGTTTGAGCAAGTTGGTAAAATTGGCAACCTTGAAACGTTTGCCAGTCACAATGGCCCTGATTTTTACGGCCTACCCCGTAATAACGACACCGTTACTTTGGTCAAAGAAGAGTGGCCAGTTGCTGAAAGTATGCCATTTGGCTCAGATATTGTGGTGCCGATCCGCGCCGGTGAAACGGTCGCGTGGGCAGTAAAATAGCCCATTAATGCATCAAAAAGGGAAGCCGCGGCTTCCCTCTCTTTATCATTTTTGCACCACACAGCACTTATCTCGGCTTAGGCTGACGCTCTAACAGCACCATCACTTCGCTATGATCGGTATGTGGAAACATATCAAACCATTGCAGTTTTTTGGGTAAGTAGCCCAACATACCTTGCATATCAGTGATTAGCGTTTGCGGGTTACAGCTTGAGTAAATGATGTGTTTGGGTGATAAAGCCACCAATCGCTCAACTAATTCAGCTCCTAAACCACGACGCGGAGGGTTGACTAGCACCAGCTCAGGCGCGGTTGATTGAGCCTGTGAGAATTGAGCAGAATCCAGCGCAGCAAAATCTAAATTGGTAATGCCCATCGTCTTGGCAGAGCGTTTAGCACTGGCAATCGCTTCTGGTTCAATTTCAATGCCTGTGACTGCCGTAGTTGAACTGGCACAATGTAGGGAAAAACCGCCCACGCCACAAAACAGATCCCACATATAGCTTGGGTTTATCTCTCTCACCCAATCACGCGCCGCCGCGTACAACTGCTTCGCTACATGCGGGTTGGTTTGGAAAAAACTTTTCGGGCGGATAACCATAGGCACCTGATTAAACTGCTCAATCAAATACTCACACTCGGTTAAAAAAATCTCTTCTTCACCTTCTAGGCGCGCCATGTGGATGGGTTGAAGGTTAACTGAGACGACGCGCATGGTTGGAAACTGCGCCTGAAGCCGCGCGAGGTTTTGCTCAACTCGACCTAAAGCTTCGCGGCTCCTCAGTACGAAACGCAGCATAAACTCACCTGAATATTCGCTGCGTGTGAGCAATATGTATTTGAGTTCGCCTTTCTTCTTGGCTTTATTATAGGGAGGAATGCCCGAGCTACGGATCCAATCTTGTAGATAAGTTAATAGCGCTTGTGTCTCTTGTGGGTAGAGAGCACATTGCACTAACGACACGGGCGTTGATAGCCCATCAACCATGGATTCAACACCCAAAATCGGTGCATGAGCCGCGCCAAGAGCCACCATTTTCGCTTTGTTACGAAAACCCGTCTCTTCACTTATGACAGGTTCTAGCCACTGCTGTGGCATCTGCGTTGAAAACAGCGCTTTTAGTGCCAAATCTTTGCGCTTCACCTGCTCTGAATAAGAAACCGCGCAATGAGTACAAGAACGGCACAGCTGTTGATCAAAAAACGCACACTGCATAATGGGAACTGCCAAAAACGAAAAGCGCTAGTCTATTCGTCTGCGGGCAAATCACCATTCAATATGGTTATCATCACCATAAAAAAAATTAATGGGACGATTTCAATTTACTCACCATCCCCCACACTGCAACCACAGCCAGCCCGGCGAGTAAACCAACGAAACCATTAAGCAAGGTTGGCATCACTACTGCTAATAAAGAGAGTTCAGCAACGGCTACAATCACAGGTTCAAGCACGTGGTGAATAAAAGGGATGTTGTGCACCACAATGCCACCGCCCACTAAAAACATCGCGGCGGTACCCACTACAGTTAATGCTTTCATGAGCTTAGGCGCGAAACTGATCAACCCTTTACCAAAGCGAGCACGCAGCCCTGCGCCATCTGAAGTGCGCTCTAGGTAGAAACCTAAATCGTCCAATTTCACAATGCCTGCCACCAAACCATAAACGCCGATGGTCATGACCACTGCAATCAAACTCACCACCAAAATTTGTGTCACCATGCTATGGCCTTGCACTGTCCCCAACGCAATCACGATGATCTCGGCCGATAAAATAAAATCGGTCCGAATCGCCCCAGCGACTTTACGTTTTTCATAGTCATCAATCGATACGTCAGTGAGCATGCGCTCATCCGCGTCAGCGGTGCTGTGATGACTGGTATGAAACACTTTTTCTAAGATTTTTTCTGCCCCTTCAAAGCAGAGAAAAAGTCCACCGACTAACAAGAGCGGCATTATCAGCCAAGGGGCTAATGAGCTCATCAGCAAGGCGGCGGGAACCAAAATTAATTTGTTGCGAAATGAGCCTTTAGCCACTGCCCATACCACTGGGATCTCTCGTTCAGCGGCAACACCAGACACCTGCTGAGCATTGAGCGCCAAATCATCCCCCAATACGCCTGCCGTTTTTTTCGCGGCCATTTTTGACATCAACGCCACATCATCGAGCACGGTTGCAATATCATCAAGAAGGGTAAGTAAGCTCGCGCCTGCCATCATTTTCTCCATTCGCTATTTCGAAGAGCAGAACTGTAACACCAACCATAGCAAGCAATAAACAAGTGTAATGAAAAGTTTCACGTCTCTCTTTGCTAGCTATACCCAAACAACTTGGAGTTGCAGGTAGGCGGCAGTGAGTGAGTCCCCATGAGCATAGGCAAACTATGTGATTGGGGTGAACGAACGTAGCCAACACCGCTGCGGCTTCAAAAGTAGGAAGGGTATATATGCTCTTGTATCAAGGTAAGAGTGTTGCATCAGGTTAATCTGCGCATTAAGCTTCTGGTCCATTACACCGAGATTTAAAGGAATGTCATGCAGCACTCTCACTATTACCCTATAGGTACTCCCGGACAAAAATGGACGCAAACCGAACGCGAAGCGTGGCTCGCGCAAACGACGATTAAACGAGAATATCAGCAAGAAGTCGTGCCGAAGATTAACGCTTTGGCAACGGATTTTGAGGTAGAGCAATACGGTGCACTATCAATAGACAAAGATCGCTACCCATTATTTGCCTTAAAAAGTCGCTCATGGAACCCTGACAAACCAACGGTGTTGATCACAGGTGGCGTACACGGTTACGAAACCAGCGGAGTGCACGGCGCGTTGCAGTTTTTAGCGACTCAAGCACAGCACTATCAATCTCATTTCAACATTGCCGTTGCCCCGTGCGTAAGCCCTTGGGGCTATGAAACGATCAATCGTTGGAACCCATCAGCGCTTGACCCTAATCGCTCATTTTACACCAATAGCCCAGCCGAAGAGTCGGCAAGCTTAATGCGCTGGGTCGCAAGCTTAGGTGACGTGTTGGTGCATATTGATTTACATGAAACTACAGACAGTGATGAAAGCGAGTTTCGCCCTGCACTAGCAGCGCGCGATGGCATTGGATATGAAGCCGATACAATTCCCGATGGGTTTTATACTGTCGGCGATACGGAAAATCCGCAGCCAGAATTCCAAGCAGCCATTATTGAATCGGTACGCAAAGTCACGCACATTGCACCAGCCGATAGTAAAGGCGAGATCATCGGCTCTCCGATCACTCAAGAGGGAGTAATTAATTACTCAATGAAAGCATTAGGGTTATGCGGTGGCATCACAAATTGCTACTTCGGCACCACCACCGAAGTGTACCCAGATAGCCCAAAAGTCACAGCGCAAGAGTGTAATGACGCACAAGTCGCCGCCATTGTTGGTGCTTTGGACTACGTGTGCCGCTAAAACGATAAAGTACCCAACCACCTATGTCATGGATTCATGAGTAATAGACGTTGTAAAAAATTACCAAATTAAGTCTAAGGCACTTCTTTATAGTTTGATCAGGATGAAGTGCCTACATACGCTTAAGCAATATTATAACAAGCGATTTTTATACTGTTCCGGCGTTTGGCCGGAGTATTTTTTAAACATGGTAATAAAAGGGCTGGCTTGGTTGTAGCCAAGAGTTAATGCTACCTCTTTCACTGAATGCCCTGTACGCAGTAAATCCATGGAATAGAGATAGCGTACTCTTAATCGCCATTCGGTAAAACTCATCCCTAGTTCCGTTTGGCAATGACGCGCTAATGTTCGCTCTGTGGTATGTACTTTTTCAGCCCATAAAGCCAATGTCGTATCATCGGTCGGGTTTTCTTCTACCGCCGCTAGAATCGGGGCTAAATATTTGTGATTAGTGGAGGGCAAAAAATGATGCTGCGTTTCTTGCGTTGCCAATTGATCGAGCAATACTTGAACTAAACGTTTATCTTGCGCGTTTTGAGCCACACTGATTTCACGCGATCGAAAATCCTCAATGATGGCAGAAACGATGGGCGTCACTTTTATCAAACTGGTGTGCTTGGGAAAACCATGGGTGAGAGCCCGATCAATATTGAGCGAACAATATTCAATTGGCTTACGATTATAGCTGCAGTGTTTCACCCCCGCAGGAACCCAAATAGCTAGATGAGGCGGTGCGAGAAATCGCGTTTCTTGCGCTTCCATTTCCAAAATCCCGCCGGAAATTAGCTGCACTTGTCCCCATGGATGGCTATGAGTTCGCGTTTCTGTGTTTGACAAAAACGCATCGAAATTCATAAAGACATCCGATGGCGCACTGTCAATCGATAGTGAAGGGTGAAGATTTCTGGGCGCTTTTTTCAAACTTGTCTTCCTATCGCTCGCAATGTCGTTTTGGAGATATATATAATTATAGAGACCTGCCACACTATACTCCAAAGCACAATTTGCGACGAGGCTCACATGGTATATCTTCTTCCACTATTCACGGTTCTAATTTGGGGTGGTAACTCTATCATCAACAAGCTCGCCGCAGAAACCATTGAACCAAGTGCGATGAGTTTTTATCGCTGGTTTGTCGCGATGCTGTTGCTTACCCCCTTTTGCTTACCCACCGTGATCCGCCAATGGGTAATCATCAAGCCCCATTTAACTAAACTGGCTTTTTTAGCCATGTTAGGCATGGTACTGAATCAGTCTCTTGGCTATTACGCAGGGCTAACGACTACTGCATCAAATATGTCGTTGATCACTTCGCTGGTACCACTGCTCAGTGTGTTCATCAGCGTTCCTCTGCTCCATAAGCGCATTTCAGCTTTGAGTGTTGTCGGAGGAGTCCTCTCTCTCGCTGGGCTTGCTTTTATGCTAGGTCAAGGCGATATAAGCTTCTTCTTGCATCAAGATATTACGCATGGTGATGCGTTAATGGTGGTGGCTGCAACCGTTTACGCACTTTATTGTGTGTTACTTAAACGGTGGAAAATGCCGCTAAGCAATTGGACGCTTATTTATATGCAAGGGTTGTTTGCTGTCTTAATGCTGACACCATTATGGTTGACCAGTGAACATCTCCTACCCACGGAAGGCTCACTGCCCCTAATCGCTTACGCTTCCGTCGCTGCATCCTTGTTGGCTCCGTGGATGTGGGTAAAAGCGATCGATTTAATTGGTGCAGACTCTAGTGCGATGTTTATGAATCTGTTACCTGTGGTAGCAGTTTCGCTTGCCACAACCCTGTTAGGTGAAACAGTGCAAAACTACCATCTTTTAGGTGGAACGATGGTAATTTCCGGGGTTATTTTATCCCAAATAAAACTGACAAAAAGCCGTACAACAGCTATCGAGGGCGCAATACAACCATAAAATTGAGCATCTAGCATCGATTCGAGCTATGTTTATGGAAGAAGAATAAAAATAAACAAAAATGAAATGTATTGAGGGATCCTTTACGTCAGATCCGTTAGGCAACCTAGCAAATTTGGTGGCCAGATAATGATTCTTGATAACATCGAAGATGTGTATAGCAATAATTTGTTTGCCTTGCATGAGCTTGTTTTAAACGAGCTCGGTTCATACGTATTCGTAAAAAACCGCCAAGGTGAGTATCTGTATGCAAATCAGCTAACACTTAAACTGTTTGGCACAACTTTGGAAGAACTCAGAGGCAAAACTGATCATGATTTTTTTCAAGATGACCTACTCGCCGATATTTTACACAGCGATCAAATGGTATTTGATACCAAACAGCCTTTCATCAGTGAAGAACGTGCACAAGCAAAATTTGATACCAAAGTACGCGTCTACCGCGCCATAAAGAAACCTATTCTAAGTACACAAACCGGTGAAGTGATTGGCCTTATCGGTGTTTCTACTGAGATTACCGATATTGTCGAACTGCGAGAGCAACTACACACTCTGGCCAATACCGATGACTTAACGCAGCTCTACAATCGCCGCAAGCTGTGGCGGGAAGCGTGCAATGAATTTACGTTGGCTCAGCGTGATCATTATCCGATAAGTTGTATTGCCATTGATATCGACAACTTCAAGTTAGTAAACGACACCTATGGCCACCAGCGAGGAGATGACGTGATTTGGCAGTTAGCAGAGATGGCGAGAAAGCACACACGCCATGGCGACGCCTGCGGTAGAATTGGTGGTGAAGAGTTTCTGATTGTTCTGCATAAGGCCAATGCGCATGAGGCCTTTCAAGTGGCAGATCGTTTACGTAAAGAATTTTATGCATACGCATTTTTTGACAACGGCGCACACTTTAGTATCAGTTGCGGTATCTCTGAAATTGCGGGCAACGATGCCGATTTTTTCGAAATTTATCGCCGCTCAGACAAAGCACTTTATAAAGCCAAGCTCGCTGGACGGAATCAATGTGCCACATTCCAAGAAACATAACTATGTTCCATAAAGAGCCTATAATGTTCGTTTAATGTGAATTATCACTTAAAACGAGCAAATACTCGCGTATCCCATTCACTAATGATTGAATTTGGTCGATTAAACCGTACACTCACAAAGTCGTAGTGCCTTACGCACAGTAAGCATTCAAGGTATTGACCTATTTAAGCTTCAATGAATAAGGATATTTAAGGTGAAAGCAGTTAAACGCCATCAAGAAATTATCGAATTAGTTCAAACACACGGATTTGTGAGTACCGATGATTTAGTCGAGCGATTCAATGTCAGCCCACAAACCATCCGCCGAGATCTCAACGAACTTGCAGATGCCAATAAGTTACGACGCAATCACGGCGGTGCTACCATCGCGTCTAGTTCTGAAAACTCCTCTTACCACACTCGCCAAGTAACTTATCAGCAAGAAAAAGAGAAAGTGGCTGCCGAGCTAGTCAAACACATTCCCGATGGCGCAACGCTCTTTATCGACATAGGCACGACACCTGAAGCTATCGCTCGGGCATTAATGCTCAATCACGAAAATCTGCGCATTGTCACCAACAACATTAACGTGGCGACGATTTTAATGGCCAAACCGGATTTCAATGTCATCTTAGCGGGCGGTGAAGTGCGCAATAAAGACGGTGGCGTGACGGGTGAAGCCACTTTGGATTTCATTTCACAATTTCGTCTCGATTTCGGTATTTTAGGGATTAGCGGCATTGACTATGATGGCTCACTTTTAGATTTCGATTATCACGAAGTGAGAGTCAAACGGGCGATCATCGAAAATAGTCGCTGTGTTTATCTCGGTGTCGACCACAGCAAATTCGGACGTAATGCCATGGTTAAGCTAGGCACAATTGCCGACGTAGATTTGATCATTACCAATGCTCAACCACCAGAAGAAATTGATGCATTCGCTCGTGAAAATGAAGTAACCATTCAGGTGGTATAGATAGATTGAGGCCAAAACCGACATTTGAACTAGATTTTCCCGCCAAATAGATAAACTATTTCATTATTTGCTCGTACTGTTACGGTTTTTTTTGATATAAGTGCCAATATAGTACGACGCAATTTAGAACTTTCGGCTTATGTACAAAATTCTGAGACTGATCCAAGAGAACCAACAAATCACTAGCCACGATGATTTGGAAAATGTACTCAATGGGCTCAATAACTTAATTGATCATGAATTTTTCCTCTTTGGCCTCTCTTTTCAACCCACGTTAAAAACCAGTGAAACGCTTGTCACGGACAATTACCCCAATAGCTGGCGACAGCAATATGATGAATCAGGCTTCATGCATATCGATCCAATTGTCAAATACAGTATTACCAATTTTTTGCCCATTCGCTGGGATGACGCTAAACGAGTCAATGATGATGGACGAGTCATTTTCGAAGAGGCGCGTTGCAATGGACTCAAAGCGGGATTTAGCATTCCAATCCATGGGCTTAGGGGGGAATTTGGCATGATAAGTTTTGCAACCTCAGATACCAAGTCTTACGATTTGAATCAACAAAGTATCCATACCTCACAGCTCATTGTACCGTTACTGGCTCATAATATTGGCAACATCACCCGTTACCATAAAGACGCAAAACCGAGAGCGGTGCTCACCGCACGTGAAGTACAATGCTTAGCTTGGGCGGCCGAAGGCAAAAGCGCATGGGAAATTGCCACGATTATTAATACGTCAGAACGTACCGTGAAGTTCCATTTCAGTAATGCTTGTAAAAAGCTTGGCGCGACGAATCGCTACCAAGCGATCACTAAAGCTATTTTAGGTGGCTATATCAATCCCTATTTATAAGGCTTATGCATTGACACTTGCACGATATGCTTCATTCATTGGAATATGCAAAGCGACAGAACGTGTACTTCCCAAAAGATGCACTTTTTTATCACCGAGTCTTTCGCATGGGATCCCCATCCGCTTAATCAATTTTTCCACACTGGCCGATGTGACCGTTACATAGGCATTGATGTGATATTGCTGGGCGTGATGATACAGCGACTGAAACATCTGCAGCGTAACATTACTCACGCCGCCCAATTGCGCCGAATGATCTTTATCGACCGCAAAACGACTCAGCTCATAAATCTCCTTTGCTTTGGGTGCTTGCTGCACACCGAGTAATTCTGAAAAAGTATCTTTAAGCATATAACGCGACGTCGTTGGCAAAATTCGCCAACACCCCACTAAATGACCCTGTTCCTCTTTGGCATACAAATAGTGTGCTTCTGGAACGTCGTACTCATCAGTCTCCATTTCTCGATTTGTTTTTAGTTCCCACTGCAAGCGTTGCGAAAAAACTTTATAGCGTAACTTCAGCAATGACACATAATCAGCTTGAGGGACACTTTGAAAGGTATGTGAATAAATTGAAATAGTCATGTGACTTCTCCTTAGGTTATTGGAGAAATCACGCTAAACAATCTCATCAGAGATAGAACCTGTTCGATCGAACAGTTACGTCGAAATACTGTTTAAACTATTATTAACGCAACTGAATAACTAACGCTCAGTTGGCTCAATAAGGTACAACATAAAGTAAATAACTCGTACCGCTCGGCTTTAAAAATCCTCTTAGGCAACTAAGAGGATTTTTTATATCTGCTGCATTCAAAATAATATTGCAGTTTGGTTAACGCTTTGTTATTTATGATTCCGTTAATAAAAAACAAGGATTCCCCAATGAGTAGTGGCCAACGTGCAATAACTTTGCGTTTTTTAGCAGAGCCCGGTGATGTGAATTTTGGTGGTAAAGTCCACGGTGGTGCTGTCATGAAATGGATAGATCTAGCGGCCTATGCGTGCTCTGCAGGCTGGAGCGGTAAATATTGCATCACCGCTTATGCTGGAGGGATCCGCTTTGTCGCTCCTATCCACGTAGGGAACCTCGTTGAAGTCAGCGCAAAAGTCATTTATACGGGAACGAGCTCAATGCATATTGCCATTGATGTGCAAGCGAGCGATCCAAAAGAGTTGAAAAACCAGCTGACTACCCATTGTATTGTCATCATGGTGGCTGTCGATGGGCAAGGTAAGCCCACCCCTATACCTGAATGGGTGCCGCAAACAGCAGAAGATATTGCTCTACGCCAATCAGCGATACGCTTAATGAACATGCGTAAAGAGATAGGGGAAGAGATGGAAGCTCACGTTAAGTACTTAAAATAACCACCCATGATGCGCTCAGTTGTCATTTTTTCTTCATCTTTATTTGCTTAAATCGAGTCCTCTGACATTTTGCATCGATGATAGGAAAAAACTTTGACTCTCAGAGAGATTACCTTGAGCGAATCAACGTTAGTCGACCCAAAATCAATTGAGTATCACTGGGTCCGAACGCTTTACGTTGAAGGTTACCAACCCCAAGAAATTAACCACTATATCCGTGCCTGCTTTGGCGGAGATGACACCTTCGCCGATTTGTTTCGCCGCGTTGCGCTGCAGCAAGAGAGCTTGTATGTCCTTTTGCAATACTTAGGCTGCGCCCCTTCTAGCCGTGAGTTCTAATTTTTTAGCTTTCCTTTACGACGTTACACAAAGATTTCAGATGTGAGTCGCATCCAAACACCATTTCACTTTTGAGACATTCAATTCATCATATACTGCATGCGCGTTACCAATAGCACCCTTTAATACAGATATAAAAAAACCCAAGCAATGCTCGGGTCTTGGTTACAAAAACTGTTAGTTTGTTGGATAGTAAGGAATAAAGCTAACAGCCAGCTATGCGTAACGCCAGATTTGCATATTACTTAACTGATCGGCGGCCAAACCAAATACGTTAAGCTAATACAATATGGGCGACCTCACGGTCGCCCTATCGTTATTATCCTTTCACACCACCGGCCGTAAGTCCTCCGACTAACCAGCGCTGTGCAAGCAAAAATACGACAGTGATAGGTAAAGCAGACAACACTGCTGCTGCTGCAAAATCTCCCCACAAATAGTTCTGAGGATAAAGATACTGCTGCATACCCACCGCTAATGTGTATGAGTTTACATCAGAAAGTAGCAAAGATGCCACTGGTACTTCACCAACCACCCCAATAAACGAGAGAATAAACACAACCGCAAGAATCGGCACAGAGAGTGGTAGCAGCACCAGTCTAAAGGCTTGCCATGGTGTAGCTCCATCTAAAGCAGCCGCTTCTTCTAATGAGTTATCTATCGTTTCAAAATAGCCTTTGATCGTCCATACGTGCAGTGCGATACCACCTAGGTAGGAGAAAATTAAACCACCATGCGTATTTAAGCCAAGAAATGGGATGTATTGACCTAATTTGTCAAACAGTGCATACATCGCAACCAGTGCCAGTACCGCTGGGAACATTTGAAAAATCATCATCGCTTTTAGAATGGTGTCTTTACCTTTAAAACGCATGCGCGCAAAGGCATAAGCAGACGTTGTCGATAGAGCCACAATGAGCACTGAAGTAATGCCTGCTACTTTCACTGAATTCCATAACCAAGTCAGAACCGGAAATGGCGGCGGTGTAACAGAGCCATCAGCATTAGTGACAGCAAAACCTAATGCCAATTTCCAGTGTTCTAAAGATGGGTTATCTGGGATCAAGCTGCCCGTGGCAAAGTTCCCTTCACGAAATGAAATCGCAATGACCATCAATAGTGGAAAAATGATCAGCGATAAAAATGCCCACAGAGCAACATGAGTCGCCCATAAGCGATATTTGAGAGATTGACCTTGTACCATCGCCATAACGATTACTCCTTAATTCTGTGACAGCTTCGTAAAACGTAAATTGAGTAGTGCTAACCCACCAACCAGTAAGAAGATCAAGGTTGCGATGGCACTAGCCAAACCGAAGTCTTGACCACCAGCTCCTTCAAACGCAATACGATAGGTATAGCTTACAAGTAAATCGGTGTAACCGGCTGGCTCTGAAGTACCAATCATATTCGGGCCACCTTGTGTCAGAAGTTGAATCATCACAAAGTTGTTAAAGTTAAACGCAAAGCTTGCAATAAGTAACGGAGTCATTGGTTTGATCATGAGCGGCAATGTAATACGGGTGAAGTTGTGTAAAAAACCTGCGCCATCAATCGCCGATGCTTCATATAAATCCTCTGGAATCGCTTTCAAAAGACCCATACACAAAATCATCATGTAAGGAAAACCAAGCCAAGTATTGACGATCAGCACCATACTTTTAGCGAGAAAGGGGTCTGAGAACCAGCTAGGACTAATGCCAAAAATACTGTTGAGCACCATATTGATCTCACCAAAGCTTTGGTTGAACAAGCCTTTGAAGATCAGAATAGAAATAAAGGCAGGAACAGCATAAGGCAGGATTAACAGTACTCGGTAAACGGCGCGACCTTTAAGCTCTTCCCATTGCACGACACTGGCTAGCACCAAACCAATCATGAGAGTAAAAATCACGGTTAAAGTCGAGAAAACGACCGTCCAGATAAAGATATTGATGAAAGGCTCTTTAATACCGTCATCTTTCCATACACGCTCAAAGTTATGTGTCCCAATTTTCACCACAAAACCAGGCGATACTGTCGCACCGATAAATTGACCACTTTCGTCAACTGGTTGATAAAAGCCAACATCCATATTCGGCCGTAGTATTTCGCCTGTTTGATTATTGACCAGCGTTTCGCCATCATCTTGCATGGTGTAAAGCGGCGATACGGCGGCAAACTTGCGCAAGCCACTCATGCGTACATCTTCACCACTAGGGAAATGCAGATCAATTGAGCTCAACGTAGCACGGTGATTAATAATGGTTTTAATCGGCTCTTTGGTGCCCTCAATACCCTCAATAGGTTGAAGGTCCATATCGGTCACCGATAAGCCATTTAAGGAAAACACGTCGGTAGCGAGCGTCTGCTCTCCATCTTCGATTGCAATTCGATAACCACTTTCCGTTTTGTATAGAGTGAAAGGATAGCTTTCCCCGCCCTGATAAGTTCGATCCAACAGCACGGTTTGTGCACGTTCTAAAGAGAGTTGGTTTTTAGCACTGTAGTTAGTAAAAGCCAGACCAACGGTGTAGGCCAAAGGAAAGAGGATGAATAAGATCATTCCCGCGATACCCGGATAAATATAGCGGTGTGCGTAAGTATGTTTACTGCCGAAAATATAAAGGGCCAGAGCGGTAAGAATGAGAGTAAGCAGCGCAAAGGCGAGCTCACCGCGAGAATACATAAGAATAGTGGCGTAACCGTTAACGATACCAACCGTACCTAATAATGCCCATTTAATGAGCACATTTTTACTGGAAGGAAGTGCCGTTTCGGGTGCTGACAAAGCATCTGTACCTTGAACTGACTGCATAGAAGAACCTGCTAGCGATATAAACGTAAAATGAAGGAGAGGTTACCCTCTCCTTAAGGGCTTGACCAAAACCGAATTATTTAGTCATTTGTTTTTCTGCATCAGCCAGTGCGGCATCGACAGTTTGGCGGCCATCTACAATATTGATAATTGCACTTTTCGCACTGCCCCAAAATGCATTCATCTGAGGGATGTTCGGCATAATTTCGCCATTCATTGCGTTATCCATTGTCGCGGCGATGCGTGTATCTGCATCAAGCTCACGTTGGAAAGAGTTAAGAGCCACCGCGCCAAGAGGTTTATCATTATTGACCATGCGCAGACCATCATTGGTGAGTAAGTAGTTTTCGATAAACTCAATCGCGAGATCTTTATTTGGAGAAGCGGTGCTGATACCAGCCGTCAATACGCCCACGAACGGCTTGGAAGATTGCCCGTTAAATTTCGGTAATGTCGTCACACCGTAGTTAATGCCTGATTTTTCAATGTTGCCCCAAGCCCACGGACCGTTGATCGTCATTGCCGTTTTACCTTGGTTAAACGCAGCTTCAGAAACAGAGTAGTCCATATCCGGAGAGATCACGCCTTTGTCCACTAAGCCTTTCACGAAGTTCATCGCATCTTTTACGCCTTTATTCGCGATACCCGCATCTTTCACATCATAACCATCAATCGTGTATTTGAATGCGTAGCCGCCATCAGCAGCCATAAGAGGCCATGTGAAATACGGTTCTTTCAAGTTCCACATGATGGCCGTTTTGCCCTCTTTCTTAAGTTTGGCGTTCAACGCTTCCACTTCTTCCCAGCTTTTCGGTGGGTTTGGCACAAGATCTTTGTTATAGATGAGAGACAAGGATTCTACCGCGACTGGGTAGCCGATGATTTTACCGTTGTATTTCACCGCATCCCAGGCAAAATCCACGATACCCTCTTGAATCGCTTTTGAAGGTTTAATTTCAGCCAGCAAGCCAGCTTCTGCATAACCACCAAAACGGTCATGAGCCCAGAACACAATATCAGGTCCATCACCCGTTGCTGCGGTTTGTGGGAATTTATCTTGAAGTGCGTCAGGGTGAGCCACGGTCACTTTGATACCCGTGTCCGCCTCAAATTTCTTACCCACTTCAGCCAAACCGTTATAGCCTTTATCACCATTAATCCAAATGGTGAGTTGTCCTTCTTCAATAGCAGCATGTGCACCAAACGAACCAAGAGCAACTAGAGTACTTAGCGCGACTGTGCTTAGGGCGTTTTTCATGTTCATATCCTTTTTATTTTTGTGTTGTAGGGCTCACCAACAGGTTTCGCCGTATTTCGTCATATATAATCAGAGAAAACCTAACTTGACTCATCCTCCTACGCCCTACGCCCTCGATATTATGGACTATTTTCGTGATCATCATCGCTCAAGGTTAGAGAGCTCAATCACAAAAAAATACCTTTTTGTGACATGCTTCCACTTAACAGCCATTAATTATTTGAACTGGATCTAACTCAGCCCTTAAACCCCTCCTCCATCGCATCCATCGCTACTCCCCCCTATAAAAAACTCAATTAGGAGGATGTATCAAACACACACATCACACAAAATACAGTCATCCCAGAGTGGATAGTAAGAGCCTTTTCCAGTAACTCGTCGTTTACTGGCTTACATCGCTAGATTGGTTTGCTGTCATAAATGAGCGTTCGTGGTAATTGATTTTATAACGGGGGAGACGCTCAATGTGCAGGGGAAGTGAACTAAATCATTGGCATGGATGGGTGATGCTTTCTTCAAACTCCCTTAATTTGAAGACATCACCCTTTTTCTTACATTATTAACCACCTTACCCAATTCCTGCTGTCATTGCCTGCAAGAAAACTCATATAATGATGGGCAGTGATTTATAAAAAATATTGATCGAGGACGAGCTCTATGGCGAGTGTCACGTTAAAAAATGTATGTAAAGCATACGGTGATGTATTAATTTCTAAAAATGTCGACTTAGAAATTCAAGAAGGCGAATTTGTCGTCTTTGTCGGTCCATCAGGTTGTGGGAAATCCACCCTACTGCGTTGCATCGCAGGCCTAGAAGATATCACCTCGGGTGACTTGTTTATTGGCGATAAGCGAATGAATGATGTTGAACCTTCTAAACGTGGCGTCGGCATGGTATTTCAATCCTATGCGCTCTACCCGCACCTTAATCTTTTCGACAACATGTCTTTTGGCCTAAAGTTGGCCAAAGCCGATAAAAAGGAGATCGAGCAACGTGTTGAGCACGCCGCCGATATTCTCCAGCTCAGCCATTTGCTTGAACGTCAACCTAAGTCTCTTTCAGGTGGCCAACGTCAGCGTGTCGCGATTGGGCGTACTTTAGTCTCACAACCGAATGTATTTTTGCTTGATGAGCCGCTGTCTAACCTAGATGCAGCGCTGCGCGTACAGATGCGTTCAGAGATAACCAAACTGCAACGCAAATTGGGCTGCACTATGATTTACGTTACCCATGACCAAGTCGAAGCAATGACAATGGCTGACAAAATCGTGGTCTTGGATGCTGGTTTCGTATCACAAGTAGGCAAACCACTTGAGTTGTATCATTACCCAGAAAATCGTTTCGTCGCAGGCTTCATCGGTTCTCCTAAAATGAACTTCATGAGCGTATTCATCGAAGATGTCGAAGCCGAACGTGTGAAAGTTCAACTCTCTAATGGAACCTCATTTTGGATTTTGGTCGATGGCACCACGATCACTCGCGGCGAGCGTATGTCATTAGGTGTGCGTCCAGAGCACTTGCTGAGCGCTGAAGATGGTGACGCGAAAATTGAAGGCAAAGTGATGATGGTTGAGAAACTCGGCAATGAAACACAAGTCTACATGAACTTGAAAGGCTCTGATTCTGATGTAATTTACCGCCAGCCTGATACTTTGGGTGTTGAAACAGGTGATACATTGACAATTGGTATTCCAGGGCATCGCTGCCATCTCTTCCACAGCGATGGACGTGCATGCCGCCGCCTTTACAAAGAAAAAGGCATCGAAGCCGAATAAAAAGAAATTCAGTTCAGAAAATAAGACAGCCCCTATCAAAGGGGCTGTCTTATTTAAAAATAAATAAAATTTAATTAAACTCTTCAATACCAATATTATCTTTTGCCCATAATAATGCCTGAAGTCTATTTTTAGCATTTATCTTTTTAAATACATTATGTAAATGTGTTTTTACTGTATTTTCACTTACAAACAACTCATCTGCAATTTGCATATTAGATGCACCACAGCCAAGTAGCTTAATTATTTGCTGCTCTCTTTTCGTTAATTTAGCATAAGCTTGAGAGGTAATAGATGAATTACCTGCACGATAATGCTGTATATATTCCTGAGCCAATTTTCGATTAAACCACATTTCATCATCAAGCACTTTTTCCATGCCCTTAACTAAAGATTCAAGCTGATCATTGGTATAAAATACACCTACAAGATTCTGCCATTTAAAGAGCATTTTAGGTTCAATATCTAGCGGGCAATTAATAAGCACTTCTTTTGCATCAGGGCAGGATAAGCGTTTAAATGCTGAGTAATCAGCAAAATTATTTTCATCAACGCGAGAATAGTCGATGATAACCAATTGAATTTTATAGGATGATAGACTGTTATCATTCATCCACGTATCGCAAAGCGGAGAGATATCAATACTAATCGGCAACTTTGACTCTAGCGAATCTTTAAGTAAGCGAGACTGCATACAAACATCAGAAAGCAATCGAACGTTAATTTTTTTTTCTTCACTCATTTTAAACTCCTAGATCATACCGCTCACTTGATAAAACTAACGTTAAGCGACTATAAGTCAATATCTCAAAATAACCCGCTCTCATTTTAATAAAAAACCTAATGAATAAATCCATTTAATTCATGAAGTTATTGTGGATTCTTATTTATGAGAACAAATGGCTGTTTTATTTATATACCTTACTACTTGACGTGGTTTGGGTGTAGTAGGCCATTCTATAAAAGGTAATGGAATAAAAAGATAAAGAATCAAGTGTCATTCCTAACGAATGAAAAGCACCACACATTTCTGGTTTTGAGAAAAAGCGTGGCACTCACTGCTCATTGACTATTACTTTAAAAATCAACGTCGATGAGAAAATCACCCTATTGAGGCTAGGTCCGATATAGAACTTTTACAACATGCCAACCAAACTTGGTTTTCACCAAATGGGGTGTCAGCACCTCTCCAGTGAAACAGATTTTATCAAATTGAGGTACCATCTGCCCCTGACGAAACTCACCCAGATCGCCCCCTTTTTTACCCGAAGGGCAGGTAGAATATTTTCTGGCTAATGTTTGAAATTTCGCTCCCTTTTTTAACTGAGCGATAATATCTTCAGCTTGTTCTTTATGCTTCACTAAAATGTGAAGAGCCGCTGCCGTTCTTGCCATCATTTTTCTCAATAAATTTGCTACTGCAAATAGTGTAACGGATGCTTTTCAAGAGTCCAACCCCAATGTAAGAGTGCAAAAGATCAATAAACATACGGTTATACTGTTTATTTGCATTTAACGTATTGCCGTCAGTAAGAGATCGTTTAGTATTAAGCATAAGAAACAACGTTGAGTAAGGTGTTATGGCTAAAACCCCCAGTAAGGCAAACCAATCCCAAGGCATGTTGATGTTCACATTGAACACTCAGAAACAGCTTTTTGCTATCGGGACTCTGAAAGTACGAGAGATTGTCCCTTACATGCCAATGACACAAATCCCATATTCTCATCACCATGTGATCGGAACGGTGACTATCCGTAACTTGACGGTACCTGTCATTGATATGGCTGCCGCCATTGGCTTTAGAGCAATTCAACCTAGCGAATATAAACAATGCTACTTAATCGTGACGGACTGCCTGCGAACCGTAGTTGCGTTTATGGTACGTAGCATTGAAAAAATCATCGAGTGTGACTGGCGAACAATCGAGTCTTCACCTGCAGTGGCGGGAAAAGACGTTTTTGTCACTGGCATAACCCGCTATCAAAAACAGATTGTGCAGTTACTTGACGTCGAATTATTACTTTCAAAAATTTATCCACAGTATGAATCAACTAAGATCCCGATGCTGACTGATATTGAACGTGAACGATTAAAAGCACTGCGTATTTTACTGGTGGATGATTCATCTATTGCACGTAAACAATTGTCAGATGCCTTAGACAGTATCAACATCCCTTACCAAATCTGTAAAAATGGGCTTGATGCCATTGAGCTGATGCGTCAAGACGCTCAACATCAACGTGCGATCGATTTGCTGGTCAGTGATATTGAAATGCCGGGCCTTGATGGATATGAACTGGCCTTTGAGGTTCAAAATGATCCAATGCTGAGCCATGCTTATTGTATTCTTCACACCTCGCTTTCCAGTGAGATCTGTTTGGATAGAGCTCACCAAGTCGGAGCCCACGAAGCTTTGGAAAAATTTAACGCGACAGAATTGATAGAAGCGATGCTGCGTGGCGCAAAAAAACTGGAACAACGTAAGGATACCGCTTAATCAAGTTTTGCTTGCACAAACAGAGCCTGAAGCGCTTCTCTATCTGATTTTTTCAGTTTACTCACTACAAGCTGATAAGAGCGTTCACATAATTCCTGTAACATCATCTGGTCCACATCTCCGTTTAACTTAACGGAGATCCAGTGTCTTTTATTCATATGATAACCAGGACGAATAGCGGAAAAGGCACTGGTCAGAACTTCACCATCTTCGGGAGTGCACTTCAATGTCACAAACGGCTCTTCTCTCGACTGAGAAGTATAGGCAAACATTTTACCGCGAATTTTGAAAACCAACGCGTCAGGACCAAACGGATAGCTACTTTCTACCTGAGGTAAAATATCCAAAAACGATTCAATATCATACATCTCCATCTATTACTCCTTGATTCAGTAACCAACTTATTTTAATCATTCAGCGATTCAATATATAAAAAACCCCCTACTATGTCTGTAATGCCGTTCACTTAAGAGTGAACGGCATTTTTGTTCTTAGCATACCGTTGTGGTCTAGGCTTAACTGTTCTAGGGAATGTTCTTTCCCTTCGCCCTTCAAGTATTAAGCTTTCAGCCATGTTGT
>NZ_SHMN01000021.1:0-75867 GCF_029478525.1 Vibrio sp. 1151_11
TGACTGTGCCAAAATCAAGTAAACTTGATTCTGATTGGTCACTCAGTTCATTGATAAATCTTTTTTGATTATCATCAACGAGTGCCCACACAGATTGATAGGTTTATATTGTTAAAGAGCGTTCTTCTCTGGCCTGCCGAGGCTTCCTTTGAAGAGGCGGCCATTCTAGCGAGATAATGAAAAGTGTCAAACACTTTATTAAATTATTTCGTCTTATCGATTTGACCTACTGATTGGCTGGCTAATTGGGCTTGAACCCTTACTGGCTGTGCCGTGTCAGTGAGGCGGCATTATAGAGATCGCCGTCACGTTGGCAACCCCTTTTTGCTGTTTTTTTTAATTTTCTATTTGTTCGAACAGAAAAAAGCCAAAAGACGCTAAAAATCGACTTTTTATTTACAATTTTTTAAAGTTATCACTAAAAAGAGATACTTTTTGCCAGTTTGTGTACTCAACTTCTTTTGAGGTGTCAGTTTCACCGCCAGTCAATGACATGATGAAACGAATCATCACCTTATCGAAAAAGTGATAACGTGGATAGTAAAGAGCACCAGCGAAAACTCCGATTAGCTTGGGTTGCCATGCTGATTTACTGAGAAACGTTTTAATATAGACACTTCCTTCTGGAGTATCTTTGCCCTGCGCTTCTTTTCTTGCAGTTAAGTTGACACAAAAGAACGCCGCTTTAGCGAGTGCTAATTGCTCGGCATGTTTTTCTATAAATTGATAAAGCTTTTTATTTAAATGTCCGTAGCGAATAGAAGCACCAATTAAGACTCGATCGTAAAGAGCTAAATCAATATCCTCAATTTGATGTAAATCGGCAAGTTCGCAATCAAACTCAGAAAGTTCCTCTTTTATATAGTTAAGAATTTTCTTGGTTTGACCTTCACGGGAAGAATAGAGAAAAAGAGCTTTTTGCACGGGATATCCTTAACTGCGCCAAAACGTAGGGGTAAGCAGTATTAATAGTGTAAAAATTTCTAAGCGACCAAAGAGCATCGAAACAACCAATACCCATTTTGCACTGTCATTAACATCCGCAAAGTGTACGGAGACTTGACCCAATCCAGGCCCTAAGTTATTCAATGTTGCCGCGACGGCAGAAAATGCACTCAGTTCATCCATTCCTGTTGCGATCAATGCCAACATACACACCACGAAGACCAGTGCGTACGCTGAGAAAAACCCCCAAACCGCGTCAACCACTCGCTGTGAAAGAGCACTTCCGCCCACCTTAATCGTATACACGGCTCTTGGGTGGATAAGGCGTTTCATCTCACGAGCACCTTGTAAGGTAAGCAATAAGATACGGATCACTTTCATGCCACCGCCCGTAGAGCCAGCACACCCACCTATAAATGAAGAAAACAGCAATAATACAGGTAAGAATAACGGCCAATCTGCAAAACCTGTTGTGGTAAAGCCTGCCGTCGTCGAAATGGATACCGTTTGAAATAGCGCCTGATCAAAAGCGTCATAAAAAGAGTCGTAAGAATGGTGTTTGAGTAAAATCGAAAAGCAAACCGCAAACAAAATGACTTGTATAAGAGCAAAAGCTCTAAACTCTGGATCTTTAAGGTAATATTTTGGATGAACACCACCTGTCGCAAACGCCGCGTAATGGAGCGTAAAATTACAGGCTGAAATGAGCAAAAAAACAACCGTAATTAAATTGATCGCATAACTGTCAAAATACCCCATGCTTGCATCATGAGTCGAAAACCCACCAATAGCGATCGTAGAGAAGCTATGACAAATCGCATCAAATAGGGTCATCCCTGCTGCCCAAAAAGCAGTCGCGCAGGCAATCGTTAAGCTTAAATAGATGTACCAAAGTGCTTTAGCGGTTTCGGCGATTCTTGGAGTGACTTTAGTATCTTTGACCGGGCCTGGAATTTCTGCTCGATATAACTGCATTCCCCCAATTCCCAATACTGGCAAAATGGCCACCGCTAGAACGATGATCCCCATCCCACCAAACCATTGTAAAAACTGCCGATAGAACAAAATCGCTTTAGGTAATTCATCTAACCCAACAATGACGGTTGCTCCGGTGGTGGTTAATGCTGAAAACGATTCAAAAAACGCATCCGTCACCGATACATTAGGGTTATCCGCTAACCAAAATGGTAATGAACCCGCACTACCGATAACCGTCCAAAACAGTACAACGATCAAAAAACCGTCTCTGGCTTTCAATTCATGTCGATAGCGGCGGTTTGGAAACCAAAAAAAACCGCCACACATCAACAATACAAAAAAGGTCGTGACAAAAGGTACACCTGCACCATCGCGGTACAGCAAAGCCACCAGCGCAGGGGCAAGCATAGAGACACTAAATAGCGCGAGCAAAAGCCCGACGATACGAATAATAGATCGAATTTGCATTGCTTTTTCTGAAGCGAAGCTTCTGACTTCCTAATTATTTTTTATGGCGGTCACTACAGCTTTTGCACCGCTTTTATTAATGATAGTTTGAGTAAAGGCATCAAGATGGCGCAATTCTATCTCAACAAGAAATTTAACCTGTTCTTTATAATCGGCTTCGACTTCTAATGCTTCATACTGCGCGATGATGGATTGAGCAATCGGCACAAAACTGTAGTCTAACGTTAGGGATAATTTTGTGGTGATTTTTTTCTCAATAGTTTGAAGCTGCTTGAGTGCTTGTTGTACTCCGCCACCATAAGCTTTAACTAACCCACCAGTGCCAAGACGAATCCCACCATAATAACGAGTGACGACGGCCGTTAACTCCCCGACACTCGATCCGGCTAGCTGCGCCAATATCGGTTTGCCCGCCGTCCCTGATGGCTCACCATCATCACTAAAACCCCACAACATCGAATCTTCCGGTCGTCCGGCAACAAAGCCCCAGCAGTTATGTCTGGCGTCGCTATGTTTTGTCTTTATTTGCGCAACGAAGGCTTTGGCAGCATCTACACTCGGAGTATGGGCCAAATAGGTAATAAAGAGGCTTTTTTTGATTTCCTCTTCAAATTGGGTGGGCAACGCTGGAATTAAATAAGGTTGTTCGTTCATGTGAAATCATAGATCGAGCGGATGGCAAGAGTGTAACACGTGCACTTAAAAAAGCAGCGCTGATCTCCATTCGCACTCAATGTTAAACAGTTGTTTAAAAAATGTATTGAAATTAAACAATCCTCAGGTCAAACTAAACCGACTGGTCAAACCAGAACCATTAATACAACAAAAACTCTCACACACGATCTTAAGGTTGTATGTCACGGAGATAGACAATGATTTACCAAGCCAACACCCTACAGGTAAAGGAATTACAAGATGGTATTGCGGAGTTGCGTTTCTGCTCCAAGGAGTCAGTGAACAAACTTGACCTTGCCACTCTTGAATCGCTCAACCATGCACTTGATGCCCTAAAAGCCCACCAAGGACTGAAAGGCCTTATTCTTACTTCCGATAAAGAATCTTTTATTGTCGGGGCTGATATCACTGAGTTTTTAGGTCTCTTTGCTAAACCTGCGCAAGAACTCGACCAATGGCTGCAATTTGCCAATAGCATTTTCAACAAACTAGAAGATCTACCCGTTCCGACACTAGCCGCTTTAACAGGGCACGCGCTAGGCGGTGGATGTGAGTGTGTACTCGCTACCGATTTCCGTATTGGTGACGCGACCACCAGCATAGGATTACCGGAAACAAAGCTTGGTATTATGCCGGGGTTCGGTGGCTGTGTGCGTCTGCCTCGTGTAATTGGTGCCGACAATGCTATGGAAGTGATCACTCAAGGCAAAGCATGTCGTGCTGAGGAAGCCCTTAAAATTGGACTGCTCGATGCGATTGTTGATAGCGACAAACTGCTTGAGTCAGCACTCAAAACCATCACATCGGCCATCAATGAAACCGTTGATTGGAAAATGCGTCGCCAGCAAAAAATGTCCGCGCTGACACTCAGCAAATTAGAAGCCATGATGAGCTTCACCATGGCCAAAGGCTTGGTTGCACAGCATGCCGGACCTCATTATCCAGCGCCAATAACCGCTGTTATTGCAATAGAAGAAGCCGCGCGCTGTAGCCGTGATGAAGCATTGGCCATTGAGCGTAGACACTTCGTTAAGCTCGCTCATTCTGAAGCGGCGAAATCCTTGGTCGGTTTATTCCTCAACGACCAATATATTAAAGCACTGGCAAAAAAAGCGGCTAAATCAGCCAATAAAGAAACCGGACGAGCGGCTGTACTTGGTGCGGGTATCATGGGCGGCGGCATTGCTTATCAATCGGCAGTAAAGGGCGTGCCTGTTTTGATGAAAGATATTGCTCAATCGTCCCTTAATTTAGGTATGACAGAGGCATCTAAGTTACTCAACAAGCAGCTAGAGCGCGGAAAAATTGATGGTTTTAAAATGGCAAGTGTGCTGGCATCGATTACGCCTAGCCTGCATTATGCGGGGATTGAGCAAGCGGATGTAATTGTTGAAGCTGTGGTTGAAAACCCGAAAATCAAAGCCGCGGTACTAAGTGAAGTCGAAGCCAATGTTGGTGAGGATGCGGTTATCACCTCGAACACCTCAACCATTCCAATCAACCTACTGGCCAAATCACTCAAACGTCCAGAAAACTTCTGTGGTATGCACTTTTTTAACCCAGTACATCGTATGCCATTGGTGGAAATTATTCGTGGTGAACACACTTCCGATGAAACCATCAATCGAGTTGTCGCTTACGCGGCCAAAATGGGTAAATCCCCCATCGTGGTCAATGACTGCCCTGGGTTCTTCGTAAACCGCGTACTTTTCCCTTACTTTGGTGGCTTTAGTTTATTACTGCGCGATGGCGCTGATTTCACTCAAATCGATAAAGTGATGGAACGTAAGTTTGGTTGGCCAATGGGCCCAGCTTATCTTCTAGATGTGGTCGGTATTGATACCGCTCACCATGCCCAGGCAGTCATGGCACAAGGATTCCCAGAAAGAATGGGCAAACAGGGCCGCGATGCTATTGATGCACTGTTTGACGCCAATAAATATGGCCAGAAAAATGGCAGCGGTTTCTATCAATACACTTTAGATAAGAAAGGAAAACCGAAGAAAACTTTCTCTGAAGAGGTTCTCACTGTTCTTAACGTAGAATGTGGTGATAAACGTACTTTTGATGATCAAACCATCATTGAACGCATGATGATTCCGATGATCAATGAAGTGGCACTCTGTTTAGAAGAGAAGATCATCGCCTCACCCCAAGAAGCTGATATGGCGTTGGTGTACGGCTTGGGGTTCCCTCCTTTTAGAGGCGGCGTATTCCGCTATCTCGATAGTCTTGGCTTACAAAACTACGTTGCAATGGCAAGCCAATACCAAGCATTGGGCGCGATGTATCATGTACCTCAACTGCTGCTTGATATGGCAGAAAAAGGCGAGACCTTCTACGGTGCTCAACAAGCAAGTTCTATCTAAGGAGAGATGTCCAAATGACTTCACATAAGAGAAATGTCGTAATTGTTGATTGCCTACGCACCCCGATGGGTCGTTCAAAAGGTGGGGCATTTCGTCATACTCGTGCGGAAGATTTATCTGCACATCTGATGAAAGGCATTTTAGCCCGTAATCCACAAGTCAACCCAAAAGAGATCGAAGATATCTACTGGGGTTGCGTGCAACAAACCTTAGAACAAGGCTTTAACGTCGCGCGTAATGCGGCACTGTTAGCTGGCTTGCCGATTGAAATTGGTGCCGTCACCGTTAACCGTTTATGTGGTTCATCAATGCAAGCACTGCATGATGCCACCCGCGCCATTATGGTTGGTGATGCTGAAATCTGCCTTGTGGGCGGCGTTGAGCATATGGGACACGTACCAATGAACCATGGCGTTGATTTCCATCCCGGCATGTCAAAAACCGTTGCCAAAGCTGCGGGGATGATGGGGTTAACGGCTGAGATGTTAGGTAAAATGCACGGCATTAGCCGTGAGCAACAAGATGCCTTTGCCGCTCGTTCGCATCAACGCGCTTACGCAGCAACCGTTGAAGGTCGCTTCAAAAATGAAATCCTTCCCACCGAGGCTCATGCTGAAGATGGTACTCTGTTCACGCTGGATTTTGATGAAGTGATCCGCCCGGAAACCACTGTTGAAGGGCTAGCACAGTTACGTCCTGTTTTTGACCCAGCCAATGGTACTGTAACAGCTGGCACCTCATCGGCTCTGTCCGATGGCGCATCGGCAATGTTGATCATGAGCGAAGAGAAAGCCAATGCGCTTGGCTTAAAGATTCGCGCGCGTGTGAAATCAATGGCCGTCGCTGGTTGCGATCCTTCAATTATGGGTTACGGGCCAGTTCCGGCTACTCATAAAGCGCTACAGCGTGCAGGCCTCACCATGCAAGATATGGATGTGATTGAGTTAAACGAAGCGTTTGCAGCTCAATCTCTACCTTGCGCGAAAGATCTCGGTTTGCTCGATGTAGTGGATGAGAAGGTTAACCTAAACGGAGGGGCGATCGCGCTGGGTCATCCTCTCGGGTGTTCTGGCACGCGCATCTCAACCACATTGATTAACTTGATGGAAGCGAAAGACGCCAAATATGGTCTAGCAACGATGTGCATTGGTTTAGGCCAGGGCATTGCGACTATTTTTGAGCGCCCATAACCATTCTGTTTTTCTTCTCACTGAAGAGTCTTTTAAGAGCCAGCACTGCTGGCTCTTCTTATTAGGTTATTTAGCTTGAAGCCAATCACGATAAAGTTGATCGCTACTGCCCAGATAATTTACCATCCACTCGATCAATTTATGATTATCATCTTTGCGCCATACTAAACAGCATTGACTAAGCAGTTTATCAACGGTGAGAACCCGTTCAACCAACCCACCATCAACAATCAAAGGTTGTGCAATGTGTCTTGGCATGTAGCCCACACCGACTTCATTTTTTAAGCATTCAATCGCACTATACCAATTCGGTAAAAGTAAGCGCCGTTGCTGCGGGTAGTGATCCGTATGTCGCTTGGGTAATACACTTGACGTGTCATCCAAACAAATCGCCGGGAACTGACTGACAAAATCTTCGTTTAAATAGAGCTCTTGAGCACAAGGGTGATGAGGAGACATCACAAATGCCCAATCCAACACGCCCATGTTACGCACTTCAAAATCACCACCGACCGGAATCGCAGAGGTTGCACCAATCACAATGTCAGCTCGACCTTGCGCAATAGCTTCCCATGAGCCATTAAATACTTCCATGTTGATTTGCAGCTCAGCAAACTCAAACGTGCGATAAAAATCTTCCACCAGCGGTTTCATTTTGTCGAGTTTGACCACGTTATCAAGCGTCAATTTTAGCGTTTTCTGCCAACCATGCGCCGCGCGTTTAGTTTGTGAACGAATCTCTTCCATCTGCCTAAGCAATTGGCGAGCCTCCACCATAAACAGCTCACCAGCGGGCGTCAGTTCCACCTTTCTAGGTAAACGGCGAAACAGCAGCACATCCAAATCTTGTTCGACTTGGCGAACGCCGTAGCTGATCGCTGACGGCACTTTATGCAAAACCTCCGCAGCGGCGGTAAAACTACCCAACCGTGCGACAGTATCAAGCATTTCTAATGAGGATTTAGAAAACATAAGCCTTCAATTTTTTTGATGAATAACCAACAAATTTAGCGTTTCATTTAATATTAAACGAAAAATAGAATAGATGAGTAGATAAATTAAGGTTGGCATAGATTAATGCTGGCCAAATATTGATTAATTTTTTTGAATGGTAATAAAAATGAAAGCATCAAAATTACAGTTGCTGTACTTAGCCGCGCTCTCTATGCTTGGCTTCATTGCCACAGACATGTACCTCCCTGCCTTTAAAGCGATGGAAATGGACTTTGCCACAGGGCCAGAGCAAATAGCCTTGTCTCTCACCGTTTTTCTGGTCGGTATGGCATTAGGTCAACTGGTGTGGGGCTTAGCTTCCGATAAATATGGTCACCGTAACACTTTAGCGGCTGGCCTAGTTCTCTTCACATTGGCATCATTTGGTTTAGCTTTTAGCGAGCAGGTGTGGCAATTATTAGCGTTGCGCTTTGTGCAAGCTTTAGGGGTGTGTGCTCCCGCAGTGATCTGGCAAGCAATGGTAATTCAACGCTACCCAGCTAAAACAAGCCAGCAAATTTTCGCCACCATTATGCCTTTGGTCGCGCTTTCACCCGCGCTTGCACCTCAATTAGGCGTCTTACTGGCCGATAACTTTGGTTGGCACAGTATTTTTGTGACATTGACATTGATGGGCGTTGCGCTTGTAGCCTGTACTTTTGCTCAAAAAAATGAACAATCACAACCCAAACAAACCTCAATTAAGCAAGATATCAAAGCTCTGCTCAGCACTAAAACCTACTTGGGTAATGTGATGATGTTTGCTTGCGCTTCTGCGGCCTTCTTTGCTTACTTGACTGGGATGCCAGAGATTATGGCACGCCTTGGTTATGCCGCTAAAGATATCGGTTTGAGTTTTATTCCTCAAACGATCGCTTTCATGGTTGGTGGCTACTTAGGTAAGGTGGGAGTGAATAAATTTGGTGACGAAAAAGTGCTCAAGCAGTTGATTGGCCTCTTCAGCGTTGCCACTTTATTAGTATTCATTGCCTCACAGTGGCAACTGACCTCAATTTGGCCAATTTTGGCACCGTTTTGCTTAATAGCAGTTGCCAACGGAGCGCTTTACCCTATCGTGGTGAACCGCGCACTATCGAGTGCCAAACAAAGCCCAGCAACTGCAGCGGGTTTACAAAATAGCTTACAAATCTGCGTTAGTAGTTTAGCCAGCGCATTGGTCGCAACGTTGGCCAGCCAAGCACAAATGGTGACGGGTATTGCAATTATGATTTGTATGGGCGGGCTATGGATTGGTTATATCGTCTCGAACCGCGAACTTTCTCAACACTTCACCGCACCAGATAATGCACGCGTAGTCAGCGATGAAGAGTAAGTCTTTTAATAAGAACTGATAAAAAGCCGCTCATTATAAGCGGCTTTTTAATCGTTCATTTGTTAGCTACGCTTAACAGGACGCTTCCAACCATTGATTTTGCGCTCTTTCGCGCGAGTGATGACTAACTCACCTTCAGCAACGTTACTGCTTAGCGTAGTGCCAGCACCAATCGTTGCACCATTGGCGATCGTTACAGGAGCAATCAACTGGCTGTCTGAACCGACAAACACATCATCACCAATTGTGGTTTTGAATTTATTGACACCATCGTAATTACAAGTGATAACGCCAGCTCCGACATTAACACGCTGGCCAATTTCGGCATCACCAAGATAAGTTAAGTGATTGGCTTTTGAACCTTCACCCAAACGAGTATTTTTTACTTCCACGAAATTACCCACGTGCGCATCATTACGCAGTTCAGCACCAGGACGTAAACGGGTAAAAGGCCCAACGGTACAGTTTTCTGCAACGGTTGCCCCTTCAATGACGCTGTATGGGCGGATCACTGTGTTGTCATCAATTTCGCAATCTTTAAGCACGCAACCCATGCCGATAATCACGTTATCACCCAAAGAGACATTTCCTTCGATGATGACGTTTGCATCAATCTCAACATCCATCCCACACTGTAATTCACCACGCAGATCAAAACGCGTAGGATCACGTAGCATCACACCTTGTTCTAATAGCTTTTTCGCTTGTGTTGCTTGATAAGCACGCTCTAAACGAGCCAGTTGAGCGCGATCATTTACCCCTTCCACTTCAATAGAGCTGGCAGGATGAACAGCCTCAACTGCGCGGCCTTCATTGTGCGCTGCAGCAATAACATCTGTCAGATAATATTCGCCTTGTGCGTTCTCATTACTTAAGCCTGACAACCAGCGCTTGAGATCGCGCCCCGTTGCCACCATCACGCCCGTATTGATCTCTTTAATTAACTTTTGCTCATCGGTGGCATCTTTTTGTTCAACAATCGCCACAACTGGGCCATGCTTACGTACGATACGGCCATAACCGGTTGGGTTATCCAGTACCACAGTCAGCAATGCTATCCCATCATTAGGCTGTGCATCTAACAAGCTTTCCACGGTTTCTTCCGAGATCAATGGAACATCACCGTACAACACGAGGATCTTCTCATCGTCTTGGAAATGAGGCGAGGCTTGATCAACGGCATGGCCAGTTCCTAATTGATCCGCTTGCAGCACCCAGTTAACCGACTCTTCGGCAAGCGCTTGCTGCATTTGCTCACCACCATGACCATAAACCAAGTGGATATTTTGGGCACCTAAGCTATTGCACGTATCAATTACGTGTTTCACCATTGGCTTACCCGCCAGTGTGTGCAGCACTTTAGGCATATTAGAATACATTCGAGTACCTTTACCTGCTGCGAGGATCACTGCGCTAAATTTCATTGACAACCTATTGACGTTAAAAAAAGTTAAGCCGCATTTTAGCGGTAATTAAAGAGATAGTTAATTTAACTAAATAATTTTCTGTTAAAAAATAAGCAAAAAGGCGACCTATAGGTCGCCTTTTTACATCACGTCTTAATTATAAAACACATTAACGACGTTTTTTGGTCAGCTCGATAACTCGTAACTGAGCCATGGCTTTAGCCAGTTCACTGGCCGCTTGTGCGAAGTTCATATCGCCATGCTGATTTGAAATATTCTCTTCAGCTTTGCGTTTGGCTTCTTCTGCCTTAGCTGCGTCTAGTTCTTCACCACGAATTGCCGTATCAGCCAGTACTGTAGCAGTACCCGGTTGCACTTCGACAATACCACCCGAAACATAAATAATTTCTTCGTGGCCGTGTAGCTTAACGATACGCACCATACCAGGCTTAATAGCGGTCAGCAGCGGTGTGTGACCATGGAAAATTCCCAGTTCACCTTCGCTACCGGTCACCTGAAACGTTTCGACTTGGCCAGAGAAGATTTTCTTCTCTGCACTGACGACGTCTAGGTGAAAGGTTATTGCTGCCATATCGCCTCCTAGTTAGCCTTATAGCTTCTTAGCATTCTCAATCGCATCGTCGATAGTACCGCAGTACATAAACGCTTGCTCTGGAATGTCATCGTATTCACCAGATAGAAGACCTTTGAAGCCACGTAGCGTCTCTTTTAGAGGTACGTAAACACCAGGGTCACCTGTAAATACTTCAGCTACGTGATAAGGCTGAGTTAGAAAACGTTCAATCTTACGTGCACGTGATACAACTTGCTTATCCGATTCAGACAACTCGTCCATACCCAAGATCGCAATGATGTCTTTCAGCTCTTTGTAGCGCTGAAGCGTCTGCTGAACGCCACGAGCGATGTCGTAGTGCTCTTGACCTACGACGAGTGGGTCTAGCTGACGAGACGTTGAATCGAGTGGGTCGATCGCTGGGTATAGGCCCATTGCTGCGATGTTACGGTTAAGTACAACCGTTGCATCCAAGTGCGCGAACGTTGTGGCTGGAGACGGGTCCGTCAAGTCATCTGCTGGTACATATACCGCCTGTACAGACGTGATAGAACCTTGCTTAGTTGACGTAATACGCTCCTGAAGCACACCCATTTCTTCTGCAAGAGTAGGTTGGTAACCTACCGCTGAAGGCATACGACCTAGCAGTGCTGATACTTCCGTACCGGCAAGCGTGTAACGGTAGATGTTATCGATGAACAGAAGTACGTCACGACCTTCGTCACGGAAACGTTCTGCCATTGTCAAACCCGTCAGTGCAACACGTAGACGGTTGCCTGGTGGCTCGTTCATCTGTCCGTAAACCATCGCTACTTTTGATTTTTCAGGCTCTTCGATGTTTACAACACCTGCTTCCTGCATCTCATAGTAGAAATCGTTACCTTCACGAGTACGTTCACCAACACCCGCAAATACTGAAAGACCTGAGTGTTGCAGTGCGATGTTGTTGATAAGTTCCATCATGTTAACGGTCTTACCTACACCTGCACCACCAAATAGACCGATTTTACCACCCTTAGAGAATGGACAAACCAAATCGATTACTTTTACACCGGTTTCAAGAAGAGCAGTTTCGTTTGATTGCTCTTCATAGCTTGGAGCTGGACGGTGGATAGAGTAAAGCTCTTCCGCACCGATTTCACCACGCTCATCAATCGCATCACCAAGCACGTTCATGATACGACCTAAAGTCTTAATACCGACTGGTACTGAAATTGGAGCGCCAGTATTTTCAACTACCAAACCACGACGTAAACCATCAGAGCTACCCATTACGATTGCGCGAATCACGCCACCGCCAAGCTGCTGTTGAACTTCAAGAACGAGACGTTCTTTTGAATCCACAACATTCAGAGCATCGTAAACACTTGGTACTTCGCCCTGTGGGAACTCTACGTCGACTACCGCACCGATGATCTGTACGATCTTACCTGTAGCCATCGTTAATCCTCTAAACTGTTTGTTTTACCTAAGCTTAAACCGCTGCTGCACCAGAAACGATTTCCGATAGTTCTTGTGTAATCGCCGCCTGACGGGCTTTGTTATACACAAGCTGTAAATCATCAATCAAGTTGCTTGCGTTATCGGTAGCTGCTTTCATCGCAATCATTCGAGCAGCTTGCTCACAAGCAAGATTCTCAACCACACCCTGATAAACCTGAGACTCTACATAACGCAGCAATAGTGCATCGAGTAGAGGCTTTGGTTCAGGCTCATAGATGTAGTCCCAAGAATGTTCGCGTTTCATCTCTTCGCTATTCGATCTAGGCAAAGGTAGTAATTGATCGATCGTTGGTTCTTGAACCATAGTATTCACAAATTTGTTGAACACTACGTATAGGCGATCCAACTCACCTGCATCATATTTCTTCAGCATAACACCAACGGAACCGATCAAATCTTCCAAGGTTGGGCTATCGCCCAAACCAGAGACTTGAGCAGCGACTTTAGCGCCACTGTTTCTAAAGAAAGCCGTTGCCTTTGAGCCCACAATTGCCAGCTCAACCTCAGCACCTTTCTCCGACCAATCTTTCATGTCATGTAGAGCTTTTTTGAACAAGTTCACGTTCAAACCACCACACAAACCACGGTCTGTTGAAATAATGATGTAACCAACACGTTTGGCTTCGCGCTCTTCTAGATAAGGATGACGATATTCTAGATTAGCACTCGCCACATGACCGATCACTTTACGCATTGTTTCAGCGTATGGACGAGAAGCTTCCATGCCGTCTTGCGAACGACGCATTTTTGAAGCTGCTACCATTTCCATCGCTTTCGTAATTTTCTGCGTGCTTTTAACACTACCGATTTTATTACGTATCTCTTTTGCGCCGGCCATCGTTTTACTCTCTTTTAAGGTAATCCGTTATTGGTCAGTGGTGACCCTAAGGTCACCCACCAATTACCAGGTCTGGGTTGCCTTGAAATCATCAACCAGTTTCTTGAACTGAGCTTCGATTTCATCGTTATAAGCACCCGATTTGTCGATATCTTTTACAAGATCAACATATTGACCACGAGCATACGACAGTAGAGCAGATTCAAAATCAGCCAGTTTATTCAACGCAACATCATTTAAATAACCACGCTCTGCCGCAAAGATAACCAACGCTTGGTCAAACACAGACATCGGAGCATATTGTTTCTGCTTCATCAGCTCTGTTACTTTCTGACCATGGTTTAGCTGTCTCTTCGTCGCTTCATCAAGATCTGACGAGAACTGAGCAAATGCAGCAAGTTCACGGTACTGTGCAAGCGCGGTACGGATACCACCTGACAGTTTCTTGATGATTTTCGTCTGAGCGGCACCACCTACACGAGATACTGAAATACCAGGGTCAACGGCTGGGCGAACACCCGCGTTGAATAGTTCAGTTTGTAGGAAGATCTGACCATCGGTAATCGAGATTACGTTAGTCGGTACGAATGCTGAAACGTCACCCGCTTGTGTTTCAATGATAGGTAGAGCGGTTAAAGAACCGGTTTTACCTTTCACTTCACCCTTAGTGAAACGTTCTACATACTCTTCGCTAACACGAGCAGCACGCTCAAGTAGACGAGAGTGGAGATAGAAAACGTCACCTGGGAATGCTTCACGGCCTGGTGGGCGTTTGAGTAGTAGTGAGATCTGACGGTAAGCAACCGCTTGTTTAGATAAGTCATCATAAACAATCAGTGCATCTTCACCGCGATCGCGGAAGTATTCACCCATTGCACAACCTGCATATGGCGCAAGGTATTGCAATGCCGCGGATTCAGAAGCCGATGCAACAACCACAACTGTGTTTGCAAGCGCGCCGTGCTCTTCTAATTTGCGTACTACGTTAGCGATAGTTGAGGCTTTTTGGCCAATCGCAACATAGATAGAGTAAATACCTGAATCTTTTTGGTTAATAATTGCGTCGATCGCCATTGCTGTTTTACCAGTTTGACGGTCACCGATGATAAGTTCACGTTGGCCACGACCGATTGGGATCATAGAGTCAACTGACTTATAGCCGGTTTGTACTGGTTGATCGACTGATTTACGGTCGATTACACCAGGTGCAATCATTTCAACAGGTGAAGACAATTTCGCTTCGATAGGACCTTTACCATCGATAGGCTGACCGAGTGTATTCACTACGCGACCTAACAATTCAGGACCAACTGGCACTTCAAGAATACGACCAGAACCTGTTACTTTCATGCCTTCCTTAAGGTCAGCATATGGGCCCATGACAACCGCACCAACCGAGTCACGCTCAAGGTTAAGTGCAAGTGCATAACGGCCACTCGGTAATTCAATCATTTCACCTTGCATCACGTCCGCTAGGCCGTGAATGCGAATGATACCATCGCTTACCGATACGATAGTACCTTCATTGCGAGCTTCACTAACAACGTCGAAAGATTCGATACGTTGTTTAATTAGATCGCTAATTTCCGTGGAATTAAGTTGCATGCTCCAATCCCCATCAAGACTGTAATGCATCGCTCAGGCGGTTTAAACGACCGCGGGCTGAGTTATCGATGACAAGGTCTCCGGCTCGAATTATAACCCCACCAAGTAGGGTCTCATCTATACTGCAATTCAGCTGAACTTTGCGTTCAAGACGCTGCTCAAGTTTGGTGCTGATATTGACAAGCTGTTCATCAGAAAGCTCAGTTGCTGAAATCACTTCAACATCCATCTGCTTCTCATGCTCTTGTTTCAGAGCAAAGAACTGTTCACTAACATCAGGAAGAGCCTTTAATCGGCCATTCTCAGCCATCACCTTTAACAGGTTCTGGCCATAAACATCAAACTGTTCGCCACAAATTGCGATGAAAATTTCCGCTAATTTCTCAGCCGAAACAGAGCCCGTTAGTAGCTCTTTCATTTGCTCGTTCTTTGCGACCTCGGCAGCAAAAGCTAACATCTGACCCCATTGGTCAAGTTGCTTTTTCTCTACCGCAAAATCGAATGCTGCTTTAGCATAGGGGCGTGCAATTGTAGTCAAATCAGACATAAAGCGCCCCCATCCTTAAAGTCTTGCAGTAATGTTGTCGAGAATATCTTTGTGCGCATCTTTATCGATAGAACGCTCAAGGATTTTCTCAGCACCAGCTACAGCCAGAGTTGCAACTTGTTTACGCAGCTCATCGCGGGCACGGTTACGTTCAGATTCAAGTTCAGCTTCCGCTTGAGCAAGGATTTTCTGGCGTTCTGCCTGAGCTTCCTCACGTGCTTCGTCTAAAATTTGAGCTTTACGTTTATTTGCCTGTTCGATGACCTCAGTTGCAGTGCGCTTCGCTTCTTTCATTTGTTCAGAAGCGTTGGCTTGTGCTAGATCCAAGTTTTTAGCAGCACGCTCAGCGGCTGAAAGACCGTCAGCAATTTTCTTCTGACGCTCTTCGATCGCATTCATGATTGGCGGCCATACATATTTCATGCAGAACCACACAAACAGTGCAAACGCGATTGCTTGACCTAGCAGAGTTGCGTTCATATTCACAACAGCTACCCCTCTATTTGTTCACCAACGAAAAGTATTAATCAACGACAAATCATCAATTTGTGTGATCGGTTGATTAACCTAGTTGACCAACAAATGGGTTCGCGAAAGTGAATAGAAGCGCAATTACGATACCGATCATAGGAACCGCATCAAGTAGACCCGCGATGATAAACATCTTAACTTGTAGCATAGGAGCCATTTCTGGTTGACGAGCAGCACCTTCAAGGAATTTACCGCCTAGAAGTGCGAAACCAATCGCTGTACCAAGAGAAGCAAGACCGACGATAATACCTACGGCGATTGCAGAAAAGCTCAGTAAAGTTTCCATTACTATCTCCAATTTATAGTTGTTGGCTTATGTGCCCAAATAAAAAGCTTTAAAAAATTAATGATCACTATCTTCGTGTGCCATTGATAGATAAACAATAGTCAGCATCATGAACACGAAAGATTGAATCAGAATTACCAGAATATGGAAAATCGCCCACGGTAGTGAACCCATCCATTGTAGCCACCATGGTAGCATCGCTGCGATAAGAATAAATACCACCTCACCTGCGAACATGTTACCGAATAGACGCATACCGAGTGAGAGAGGTTTCGCAAGTAACGATACCACTTCAATAAGTAGGTTAAACGGAATCATGGTCCAGTGATTGAATGGATGTAGAGCTAATTCTTTCGCAAAACCACCTAGGCCTTTCACTTTGATGCTGTAGTAAATCATCAGAGCAAATACGCCTAGAGCCATAGCCATGGTGATATTCACATCAGCTGACGGAACCACTTTTAGATAAGGGATACCAAGCCAATGTTGTGCTGGATACGGTAAGAAATCGATGGGCACTAAGTCCATGATGTTCATTAACAATACCCAACAAAAGATAGTCAGTGCCAGCGGTGCTATAAGTGGATTGCGTCCATGAAAGGTGTCTTTGACGTTTTGATCGACAAATTCTACCAATATTTCAACAAAACACTGCAGCTTACCGGGTACACCCGCTGTTGCTTTCTTTGCTACAGAGCGAAATATCCATAGGAATATTAAGCCAGTAAACAAGGAAAAAAACAGGCTATCGATATGTACGTTCCAGAAACTCGTCTCACTAATTGACAGCCCCAAATCGTAATGCTCAGAAATCTTCGCAAGAGAGAGGTTCGTCAAGTGGTGTTCAATGTATCCGGACGATGTTAGCGCTTCACCTGGCGCAGCCATAACTCATCCTATTTTTTGTTGTTAATGAATAGCACTGGCGCACAGATATTAATACCTAGAGCCAGCAAATAGGTTAGTTTGAGGGGAACGAGTTCCACCTGCATATACATGTAGGCAACACAGAACAGTGCAACTGTGATGAGGATCTTGAGTACTTCGCCAGTGTAGAAAGAGGCCGCGACTTGCTTCGCAGCACGAGCTCCACTAAACATAAAAGCACACAGCGCAAAAACCGCATTGGCAATGACAAAGATGCCACCCCCAATCAGCGCAGAAAAGCCCCATTCAGCATTTACAGCTACCGCCATCCCTGCCGCCACAAAAATAACCGCGCCAGACTGGATCATTAACAATCGCTTAGCAAGCTCTCGTCCTGGTCTAGCCAACGCAGCTACCATGTATTCGTACCTCTAGTAATATCCTCAGCTCATCTACAACATAGGGCTGGGAAATTGGCGAAAATTATACGGTGAGTCGAACTGATTGCAATTGAAAGACAGCAAAAAGTTACAATTTTGTTTACAAACCGACAACTTTCAAATAAAAAAACGTTTTTTGCATAATTGACTTAAATCAATTATCTCATTTAGCTTTCTAGCTTGGCAATTAGTTGCTCTAATTTGTGAGGCTCATCAAGACTAATCGTCATTTTGGCTTTGCCACCTTTTGAACGAATGATCGACACTTTAGCCCCTAACATTTCACTCAATCTTTGTGACATTTGTTGTGCATCTAAGTCTTCCGATGCCGATCCGTCCTCAGAAGGCTGTGTTAGACACTTTTTCACTAATTGCTCAGTTTGTCTCACGGTCAGCTGTTTTGCGGCCACACGTTGTGCAATTTCAATTTGTTGATCGCCTTCGAGCATCAATAATGCTCGTGCATGGCCCATTTCAAGCTGCTTGGTTTCCACTAAACGCTTCACGCCATCCGCCAATTGATTTAAGCGTAATAAGTTACTCACGGTAGTGCGTGATTTACCAATCACATCAGCCACCTGTTGGTGAGTGAGCTTAAATTCGTCTTGCAACCGCTCTAAAGCTTGTGCTTCTTCAATCGCATTCAAATCTTCGCGTTGAATATTTTCTATCAGTGCCATCGCAATCGCAGCGCGATCTTGGACATTTTTGATCAAACAGGGCACTTGCTTTAAACCTGCTTGTTTTGCAGCGCGCCAACGGCGTTCACCTGCAATAATTTCATAGCCGCCAAGTTCTAAACGTCTTACCACGATCGGCTGGATAATACCTTGCGATTGGATAGACGCAGATAGCTCTTCCAACGCTTCTGCCGACATATCTTTACGTGGTTGATACATGCCAGGTTTCAAATTTGATACCGCGATATCCATTAATTCGCCATCAGAAGAGAGTGCTTGGCTATGTGAGGCGGCTTGCTCCTTTTCACGAGCAAGAGAACTGGTTGCGAGCAATGCATCCAATCCTTTTCCTAAACCACGTTTAGTCATGTAGACGAATTCCTTTAGTTGAGATTATGCGGGTATTTCTTCTCGACGAAGCATTTCGCCAGCTAAGGCGAGATACGCTTTTGCCCCAGCTGAATACTTGTCGTAGTACATTGCTGGCTTGCCATAACTTGGCGCTTCAGCAAGACGGACATTACGAGGAATAACGGTGCGATAGACTTTGTTTCCAAAGTGCTTTTTCAGTTGATCGGATACTTCATTGGCTAGGCGATTACGCGGATCGTACATCGTTCGAAGTAACCCTTCGATTTTCAGGTTTTCGTTGACTACCGCGGCTAACTTGCTGATGGTATCCATTAACGCCGTTAAACCTTCTAATGCAAAATACTCACATTGCATTGGCACTAACACAGAATCCGCTGCGGCCATGGCGTTGATTGTAAGAAGATTTAAAGAAGGAGGACAATCAATAAAGATGAAATCATAGTTATCACGAACTGGCGCGAGGGCATTTTTCAAACGCACTTCGCGAGCAAAGACTTCCATTAATTTGATTTCAGCGGCTGTCACGTCTCCGTTCGCCGCAATCAAATCGTAGTGTCCCGTTGTTTTGCGACATACGACTTCATCAAAAGGAGTGTCTTCGACCAACAATTCGTACGCGGTTGCATCTACTTGATACTTATCAACACCACTGGCCATCGTTGCATTGCCTTGTGGGTCGAGATCGATCACTAAAACTTTACGCTTAGTCGCCGCCATAGAGGCCGCTAAGTTAATGCACGTTGTTGTTTTTCCTACGCCACCTTTCTGGTTGGCGATTGCTACGATTTTGCCCACGGTATGCCTCGCTGTTATCCCTTGCGAGATAAGATTACAAGATGACGGTCACCTTCCAACTCAGGAACTTTCAAAGCTTTGACATCAGTCACAGAACACCACTCAGGTAGTGTGGCTATTTCCTCATCTGGTCGTTGTCCTTTCAGGGCTAAAAATCGGCCCGATGTTTCTTTTGGTAAATGGTGACACCATTCCACCATATCGAGCATTGAAGCAAACGCACGGCTCAGTACGCCATCAAATTTTACTTCAGGCTGAAACTCTTCGACTCGACTTTGAATCGTGGTCACATTTTTAATACCAAGCTCATGCAGAACTTGTTTAATAAAACGAATGCGCTTACCTAAACTATCGAGTAAGTAAAAGGTTTTATCAGGATTCATGATAGCGAGAGGTATTCCAGGTAAACCAGGCCCAGTACCAACGTCGATAAAACGCTCACCCTGTAAGTGAGGACTTACCACTATACTATCTAAAATATGTTTCACCAACATATCCATAGGATCGCGCACTGAGGTGAGATTGTAGGCTTTGTTCCATTTATTCAGCAGTTCCACGTAACCGACTAATTGGCTACGTTGCTGCTCATTGACCTCGAGATCGGTTTGACCAATTAAATCATCGAGACGCGTTCTTAACTCGCTCATGCGGCGTCTTCCCCTTTCTTTAGTACACCTTGCTTTTTCAAATAAACCAATAAGATAGAAATAGCAGCTGGTGTAACACCGGAAATACGAGAGGCAATACCAACCGTTTCAGGCTTGGCATTGTTAAGCTTAAGGATCACTTCGTTGGACAAGCCTTTGACCTGTTTATAGTCAAGATCCAGCGGCAATTTAGTGTGTTCATGGCGCAATGATTTGTCGATCTCATCTTGCTGACGCTGAATATAACCATCGTATTTGATTTGAATTTCAACTTGCTCAGCCGCTTCACTATCGTTCAATGCTGGTGCAAATGACTCAAGCGACGTGAGCTGTTGATAGGTGATTTCAGGTCGACGCAATAAATCTTCACCACTCGCTTCACGAGACATGGGTGTTTTGAGCAACGCATTCAGTGCATCAACACCAACGGAGTTCGGGTTCATCCACGTTTGTTTCAAACGTTGACGCTCGATTTCCATGTTTTCCATTTTTTGATTAAAACGCGCCCAGCGCGCATCATCGACTAAACCTAACTCTCTGGCTTTTTCGGTTAAACGCAAATCGGCGTTATCTTCGCGTAGCAGTAAGCGATATTCAGCGCGAGAGGTAAACATGCGATAAGGTTCTTTGGTACCCATAGTGGAAAGATCATCGATCAACACGCCCATGTAAGCTTGATCACGGCGTGGACTCCAGCCTTCTTTTTCTTGGCTAAATAAGCTTGCATTCAAACCAGCCATTAACCCTTGCGCTGCCGCTTCTTCGTATCCGGTGGTGCCGTTGATTTGACCAGCAAAGAACAAACCACTGATGAATTTGGTTTCATAGGTTTGTTTTAAATCTTGTGGATTGAAAAAATCGTACTCGATGGCGTAACCCGGACGAACAATATGTGCGTTTTCAAACCCTTTCATTGAGCGAACGATCTGCACTTGTACATCAAACGGTAAGCTGGTGGAAATACCGTTAGGGTAGAGTTCTGTCGTGGTCAAACCTTCAGGCTCGATAAAAATTTGATGGCTATTTTTGTCGGCAAAACGCATGACTTTGTCTTCGATCGATGGGCAGTAGCGTGGGCCGATACCTTCGATGACACCTGCGTACATCGGACTACGATCAAGATTGGCACGGATCACATCATGCGTTTTATCGTTGGTATGCGTGATGTAGCATGGTATTTGACGTGGATGCTGTTCACGTTGTCCCATGAAGGAAAAAACAGGCGTTGGGTTATCACCGTGTTGTGTTTCTAACACTGAGAAGTCCACGCTGCGCGCATCGATCCTTGGTGGCGTACCCGTTTTTAAACGATCGACTCGAAACGGCAGTTCACGTAAACGTTGCGCTAATGCGATCGATGGAGGATCTCCTGCGCGGCCTCCTGAGAAGTTTTCAAGACCAATGTGGATCTTTCCACCAAGGAAGGTGCCTACCGTCAATACCACCGCTTTGGCGTGGAATTTGAGGCCCATTTGAGTCACAACGCCCATTACACGATCATTTTCAACGATAAGATCATCGACCGCTTGTTGGAACAAAGTTAAGTTTGGCGTGTTTTCAAGCACATCACGCACATACGATTTGTAAAGCGCACGATCTGCTTGGGCTCGAGTCGCTCGAACCGCTGGCCCTTTTGAGGCATTGAGTGTTCTAAATTGAATACCTGCATGATCAATCGCTTGTGCCATTAGACCGCCCATGGCATCGACTTCTTTAACCAGATGTCCTTTACCAATTCCGCCGATCGCAGGATTGCACGACATCTGTCCTAGAGTCTCAATGTTATGGGTAAGCAATAGCGTACTTTGACCAGTACGAGCTGCAGCGAGAGCGGCTTCCGTTCCAGCATGGCCACCACCGACCACAATGACGTCAAATTTTTCGTGATAAAGCATGAACCGACCTCAGGTATTCAATGAAGCATGGACTGACAAAAGAGGCGTATTCTACCTGCTTTCCACTGGCTAGAAAATCGCTTTTCTGCTTTTTTAATCTGAGCTTGGTAAGTTAATAATATATAAGATCTATATAGAGATCTTTTATTAGATCTATTATTAGGATCGAGCATATCTGTGGATAACCGATAAATGATCAACAAGATCATGGTTTTTAAGAGGATCACAAGCTGTGATCCTGACATGATCTAATCGTGTATTAGCTGGGATCAAAAAGGCTAGTTATGCACAGGGTCGTAAAATGCATAAGTTATTAATTGGATAACTATAGGTTAATCACCGAATAACAGCATAGTTATACACATTAAAATATTTAAAATGGGCTTAACTTTTCTATGGCGAGTATTGAGACAGTTATACACAGAGCTTAAGGGTACAAAAAAAGCGGCTCACAGGCCGCTTGGTGACTTTATGCCATTCGCTAGAATTGTTCGATGTGCTGTTTGAGCCATACTTCAGCGGCATCTTCAGGAACGGAATATTCTAATATATCTATGGTGAAACAGTCGCTAATTGGCGTTGCACCTATATCCTCAAGCAGTTGATATGCATGCTTACCTGCTGCGCAAAACGTGTCATAGCTTGAATCGCCAAGTGCTACCACGGCATATTTTAACTCGCTCGTATTCGGTGGTGTTGATTGCAAAGAAGCGATAAAAGGTTGGATATTGTCTGGGTAGTCACCCGCTCCATGCGTGGAGGTGACAATGAGCCAAGTCCCTTGTGAGGGTATATCACTTAAGTTGGGTTGGTTGTGGATAGTCGTAGTATAACCTTGCTCTTGCAGTAGATCGTTGAGATGATCGGCGACATATTCAGCGCCTCCTAAGGTGCTGCCAGTGATGATATGGATCATGAGATATTCCTATAATTAAGAGTGATCAAGCTTCTCACTGCGATCATTTGCCGATACAGAACGACGAAAAGATGCGCCCTAACAAGTCATCGGAGCTAAATTCGCCCGTTATCTCGTTTAGATGTTGCTGCGATAAACGCAGTTCTTCCGCTAAGATTTCACCGGCCATGTAGCCTTCGAGCTGCTGCTGACCAATCATGAGGTGCTGTGCGGCGCGCTCTAGCGCGTCCAAATGGCGTCGTCTGGCCATAAAGCCGCCTTCATTGCCCCCAGCAAAGCCCATGCACTCTTTGAGATGAGTACGCAGAGCATCAACTCCCTCTCCAGTTTTTGCCGACAGGCGGATTAAGGTTGGAGAATTAACATGACAGATACCGAGCGATTCTTTGGTTTGATCGACTTTGTTGCGGATCACCGTCATGCCGATGTTTTCAGGCAATCGATCGACAAAATCTGGCCAGATTTCTTTCGGATCGGTGGCATCGGTGGTGGTGCCATCAACCATAAAGAGCACACGATCTGCTTTTGCTATTTCATCCCAAGCACGCTCAATACCTATTCTTTCGACTTCGTCATTGGCATCACGTAGGCCTGCGGTATCGATGATATGCAGTGGCATGCCATCGATGTGGATGTGCTCTCGCAGCACGTCACGTGTGGTTCCTGCGATGTCTGTAACGATGGCTGAATCTTTGCCTGAAAGCGCATTCAATAGACTCGATTTGCCCGCGTTAGGACGCCCTGCTATCACCACTTTCATCCCTTCGCGTAAAATGGCCCCTTGATTGGCCTCTTTGCGCACGGCGTCTAAGTTGTCGATGATATTTTGCAGATCTGCGGCAACTTTACCATCGGCAAGAAAATCGATCTCCTCTTCAGGAAAATCAATCGCTGCTTCAACGTAAATTCGCAGGTGGATTAGGGAATCGACCAAGGTGTGAATGCGTTTGGAAAATTGACCTTGCAATGAATGCAGGGCGGATTTGGCCGCTTCTTCAGAGCTGGCATCAATCAAATCGGCAATCGCTTCCGCTTGGGTTAAATCCATTTTGTCGTTTAAAAACGCACGCTCAGAAAATTCACCCGGGCGCGCTGCGCGCAAGCCACTGATAGCCAAAATGCGTTTGATCAGCATATCCATGACGACCGGGCCGCCGTGTCCTTGTAGTTCGAGCACATCTTCGCCGGTAAAGGAGTGAGGGTTAGGAAAATAGATCGCGATGCCTTGGTCAAGTTCGGTGCCATCTTGATGCTTAAAAGGCAAGTATTCCGCATAACGGGGTTTTAGCGTTTTCCCGGTTACTTCAAGCGCGACTTGAGCGGCTTTCGGGCCTGAGACGCGAATAATCCCCACGCCACCTCGGCCTGGAGCGGTTGCTTGAGCAACAATGGTGTCTGTAGACATAAGGGTACCTAACATAGGGGTGTATGAGCGCAATTGTAATCAGCCAAAAACAAAAAGGCGACCTTTTGGTCGCCTTTGTTTCACTTGTCAGTGTGACTTCTTGCTGAAGTGGCTACTTAGAGTGTAAGCCTTTTTTCTCCAGCGCTTTGTAAATCAAGGTTTGCTGGATCAAGGTAACGATGTTCGATACCAACCAGTAAATCACTAAACCTGATGGGAAGAACAAGAAGAAGAATGTAAACATAACCGGCATAAAGGTCATGATCTTCTGTTGCATCGGGTCAGTGACTGTCGTCGGGCTCATTTTCTGGATCATAAACATACTCACACCCATCAGCAGTGGCAAGATGTAGTATGGGTCTTGTGCTGAAAGGTCATGAATCCAACCAAAGAAAGGTGAATGACGCAGTTCAACCGATTCCATTAATGACCAGTAAAGCGCAATGAAGATAGGCATTTGCAGGAAGATAGGTAAACAACCACCGAGTGGGTTTACTTTCTCTTTCTTATACAGCTCCATCATTTCTTGGCTCATGCGTTGGCGGTCATCGCCGATGCGCTCACGCATTGCTTGCAGCTTAGGTTGCAGCATGCGCATTTTTGCCATAGAGGTGTATTGTGCTTTGGTCAGTGGGTACATAGCACCACGAACAATGAAGGTTAAGCAGATGATTGCTACACCCCAGTTGCTAACGAAGCTTTGAATGAATGAAAGCAACATGTGCAGTGGTTTTGCAATAAACCATAACCAGCCGTAGTCGACAACTAGATCAAGATTTGGCGCAACAGCAGCCATCTCATCTTGCAGTTTTGGACCGACCCAAAGTGTGGCTAAGAATGTTGCTTTTTCACCGTTGGCGATGGTTTTATTTGGCATGCGAACACCAATATCACCTAAGTTGCCAATCACGCGAGTGTATAAGTTTGACCCTGCTGCATCACGTGGGATCCACGCGCTGGCAAAGTAGTGTTGGATCATCGCCGCCCAACCTTCACCGTTAACTAAAGGCAGTGACAAGTTACGATCTTGCATATCATCGAAACTGTATTTCTTATAACGTGTATCTTGTGTTGAGTAAGCACCGCCACGGTAAGTTGGCATAGCCAAGCTGCCACCAGCGTCCAATAAATTTTGGCGTAGGTGTGCATACATACCCAGTGTCGCGTTATTACCAGATTGGTTGACTACATCAAATTCAACATCCAAGGCGTAGCTGCCACGTTTAAGGATGAAGGTTTTGGTGTATTCAAGGCCATTGGCTTGATAAGTCATGGGAATGCGCAGTTCGTCTTGACCATCTGCTAGAGCAAAGGTGTCGGCGCTAACAGTATAGTTTGGACGATTGTTGCTGCTTAAATCGATCCCTTGCGGTCCCACTAAACCACTTTGCGCGATAAACTGGTGACCAGGAATGTCTTTAAGTAGCACAAATGGGTCTTCTGAATTGAGTTCAGCATCGTACTTATTCAGCTCGGCCTTCACTACATCACCACCTACCGTGTCAATTGACAGAGTCAGTACATCAGTCTTGACGGTGATGGTTTTTGCAGACGCATTGGTTACTGCTGGTGCTGGGTCTAACTCATCAGCCATAGATGGTGCAGTTAAAGTGCTGCTATTTTGTGCCTGCTCAACCGCTTGAGGTGCTGGGTTCTTTGCTACTTGCCATTGCTGGAAAAGTAAAAAAGAAACGAGTGCCAAGGCGATTAACAGGATATTACGTTGAGAATCCATCGTTAATTATCTCTGTCTTGTTTTTGGACTGGTGGCGGAACGGGGTCAAAACCCCCTTCGTTCAAAGGGTGGCATTTTAATAGACGTTTGCCTGATAACCAACACCCTTTTACAAAACCGTGAGCTTTCAACGCTTCTATCGCATAGTTTGAACAGGTTGGAGTAAAACGACAGCGTGGTCCAAGCAGAGGACTGATGATTCCTTGGTAAAAACGGACGAATCCGATTGCTAACCACGCGAAGGGCGAGACAGGCGATGCCATAATTTTTCAAATAGTTTGAACATTTCTTCATTGCTTAAATCTTGCGCGCTCTTTTTCGCAATCACAACAAAATCTTTGTTAGGAAGTTGATGCTGTTTATTACGGAAGCTTTCGCGAGCGAGGCGTTTGAAGCGATTACGGCCAACAGCAGTTTTGATCTGTTTTTTGGGGACGGCCAACCCTAACCTTGGGTGGGTAAGAGCGTTTTCGCGAGCAATGATAGTGAAATGGGGAGAGCCTGCGCTGTGCGCTTGCTGGAAGACTTTTTTATAATGTTCGGGAGTTAACAAACGTAACTCCCGATTGAACGCGTACGTATTCAAAATAATCGCGAATTATTTTGACAGGCGCGCGCGGCCTTTAGCACGACGTGCATTAATAACCTTACGGCCATTCTTAGTTGCCATGCGTGCACGGAAACCGTGAGTACGCTTGCGCTTTAGAACGGTAGGTTGAAAAGTGCGTTTAGACATGTGTAATTACCTTACTGATCAGTAGTTTTTAGGTTCAAATAAACCCGGCGTGGGTATATTTTCGCTTCTTTAATAGAAAGAAAGGAATCCGACGCCTCTCAACAAAGAGGCGGAATTGTAATCACTGTCACAATAAGTGTCAACGATTGGGTTCACTAAAATTCCGGTCGGGGGATTATACGCAGTCTCCTTTAAATCACAAGGATCCTTCGTCGATCCCCACCTGATTTAAAAATTTCTTGAGCTTAGGATCCTGTGGATTACCAAAGATATCCTGTGGAGAGCCTTGCTCTACAATTTGCCCATCGGCCATGAAGATCACGCGATCGGCTACCTCCTTTGCAAACTGCATCTCATGGGTAACCACCAGCATTGTTTGGTGATGAGTGGCTAATTTCTTCATTAAAGCAAGCACTTCGCCAACCCATTCAGGATCGAGTGCTGACGTAGGTTCATCAAATAGCAGCAATTCTGGTTGTAGCGCCATCGCACGGCCGATCCCAACGCGCTGCTGCTGGCCACCAGAAAGCGCTGCGGGATAACTCTCTCCTTTATCCCCAAGACCGATGTCATCCAAAATCTGCTGCGCACGGGTCAGGGCGAGATCTTTTTTCCAACCGTGCACCGTAATGAGCCCTTCGGCGACATTTTGCCTCGCCGTCATATGAGCAAACAGCGCGTAGTTTTGAAAAACAAAGCCTGTTTTTCTGCGCAGTGCTAATACATCTGCTTTGGTCTGTTGCTGGGTGTCGACGGTGACATCATCAATAGTAATGGAGCCTTGGTCTGCGCGTTCTAGGAAGTTGACGCAGCGCAGTAAGGTCGATTTACCTGTACCGCTTGAGCCAATAATGACGATGATTTCACCTTTTTCTATTGCTAAGCTGATGCCTTTGAGCACTTCAGTATCGCCAAAGCGCTTATGAATATTATCGAGTTTAATCATCGTACATACGCCTTATTGAGTCTCTCTTCAGCCCAAATTTGTACCCGAGTCAGTACCACCACTACGGCCCAGTAAATTAATGCAACGGCGAGGAAAGCTTCAAAGAAGCGAAAGCTTGACGAAGCTTCCATCTGCGCTCTAGCCATGATCTCAGCGACTCCTAATGTAAAAGCTAATGAGGTCGATTTGATCATATCAATGAAGTAATTCATTAATGATGGCAACGCGATACGAGTGGCTTGCGGCAAAATAATGCGGCGCATTGCTTGGCTTGTGGTCATACCCACAGACAAACTCGCTTCCATTTGGCTGCGATCAATACCCAAAATGGCGGCGCGAATACTTTCTGCCATATAAGCGGCGAAGTGAAGAGTTAGCCCGATCACCGCGGCGCTAAATGCATTTAAACCGACCATCCACGGTAACACTTGCGGCAGACCATAGTAGAGTAGAAATAGTTGTACCAGCAGGGGAGTACCGCGGAAAAAGCTGATGTACAGCTGGCTTAGCGGATCCAAAATGGGCACTTTGAACACACGAATATTGGCTAAAATGACCGACAGGATCAAAGCAAACACTAAGCCCCAAGTCGCCATCTCCATGGTGGTGCCTAAATACCTGAGCAGTATTGGCATCAGCTCAAGCATATAGTGAAAATCAAATCCCATCGGCTTACCTTTTTAAAACAAAAAAGGTGGAATGTGTGGTTCCACCTCAATCCTATCTTTTGATAATAGGGGAATTTACTTATTGGTGATATCGGCAGCAAACCATTTTTCAGAAATCGCACTCAGTGTGCCATCAGCGCGCATCGAGGCTAACGCTTGATTCACTTCAGCTTGCAGTTTTTGGCCTTGCTCGTTGTTAACAAACGGCCAAGCGTTTTCAATGGTTTCAAAAGGGTGACCAGCCAATTGCAACGGTAAGCCCGTTGTTTTAATCAATTCCAGAGCCGAAAGGCGATCCATCACAAACGCATCAACACGGCCAAGAGCAACGTCATGTTCAATGCCAGTATCGTAAGTTTTGATGATGATTTTATTGTCTTTGTCAAAGCTGCGCAGTAGCTGCTCGAAGTTTGAGCCTAAATTGACCGCGACGGTTTTGCCGGCAAGATCGTCAATCCCTTTAATGCTGTCATTACCTTTGCGAACGGTAATTTGTGCACCGTCGATGACATACGGGTCAGCAAATAAGTATTTCGCTTTACGTGCTTCTGTGACGGTGATTTGGTTTGAAATGGTATCAATTCGGCCAGTTTCAAGCAGGCCAAAGAGACCGGAGAAATTAGCCGTAACATATTTTACGTCGTAATCATTGCGTTTACCTATCTCATCCCAAACATCCACTTCAAAGCCTTGCAGCTTGTCTTGTTTGACAAAAGTGAATGGAAAATAGCGCCCTGACATGCCGACTTTTATTTCCGTTGCCGCGTGTACGCTTGCAGCGGATAGTGCAATTGCAGTAATGGCGACTTTAACCCAGTTTTTCATCTTGAAACTCCTTATATTTATAGAGAGGGATGTTACTGGTAAAGCACTCAATAGAATAAATAACCAGTAGTTATTAACCATAACCGAACATAGTGACACAATTGGGGATAAGTATAGAGGATCCTTGTATATGTGGATCATCGTGTGGGTAAAGTGGTGCTAATTGTGAAGATCGACAAAAATCAAGCGCAAATTGTGTGAATAACTTCGATCTTATTCACTGGATCACGGATCAATCGCTGGCGATCTTGGTTATCAACAGGTAAAATCGCCAGTCTTTTCGATCATTTACTTAGGGTGAGGGCAACCGTGTCATCTTCGCTTTGGTTGCAATGTTTGCAACAGCTTCAAGAAGAGTTACCAGCAGCGGAATTCAGCATGTGGGTACGTCCGTTACAAGCGGAGCTCAATGACAATACTCTCACTTTATTCGCCCCAAACCGATTTGTGCTTGATTGGGTGCGCGATAAATACATCAACAGCATCAACCGACTACTGCAAGAGCATTGTGGCCACGATACCCCGAACCTGCGTTTTGAAGTGGGTAGTCGCCGGGTCAGCGCGCCTAAAGCTGCTCCCGTTCGTACTCAAGCGGATGTCGCGGCTGAATCTTCAGCTCCTGCACAGTTACAAGCGCGTAAACCAGTACATCGTACGTGGGAAAACGACACGGTTGTGGCAGACATTAATCACAGATCAAACGTTAACCCTAAACATAAGTTCAATAACTTCGTTGAAGGTAAATCGAACCAACTCGGTTTGGCTGCAGCGCGTCAAGTTTCCGATAACCCTGGCGCGGCCTATAACCCACTCTTCTTATACGGTGGTACAGGGCTAGGTAAAACACATTTATTGCACGCCGTTGGTAATGCGATTGTTGATAACAACCCGAATGCGAAAGTGATTTACATGCACTCAGAGCGTTTCGTGCAAGATATGGTGAAAGCGCTGCAAAATAATGCGATTGAAGAGTTCAAACGCTATTACCGCAGTGTTGATGCACTCTTGATCGATGATATTCAATTCTTTGCCAATAAAGAGCGTTCGCAAGAAGAGTTCTTTCATACCTTTAACGCACTGCTTGAAGGTAACCAACAAATCATTTTGACTTCCGACCGCTATCCGAAAGAGATCAATGGGGTGGAAGATCGCCTTAAATCTCGTTTTGGTTGGGGTTTGACGGTTGCGATTGAGCCACCAGAGCTTGAAACGCGTGTCGCGATTTTAATGAAGAAGGCAGAAGATCACCAAATTCATCTTGCCGATGAAGTTGCCTTTTTTATTGCCAAACGCTTACGTTCCAACGTGCGTGAATTGGAAGGCGCACTAAACCGTGTTATCGCCAACGCTAACTTTACTGGCCGTCCGATCACCATCGATTTTGTGCGTGAAGCGCTGCGTGACTTATTAGCTTTGCAAGAAAAATTGGTCACCATTGATAACATTCAAAAGACCGTGGCGGAATACTACAAAATTAAAGTGGCGGATTTGCTTTCTAAACGTCGCTCTCGTTCGGTTGCTCGTCCACGCCAGTTGGCGATGGCACTAGCTAAAGAGCTGACTAACCACAGCTTGCCTGAAATTGGTGATGCGTTTGGTGGCCGAGATCATACGACAGTGCTGCACGCTTGCCGTAAAATCCAGCAGCTACGTGAAGAGAGCCACGACATCAAAGAAGACTATTCGAATTTAATTCGTACCCTGTCTTCTTGATGCACAACCTTCTTATATCAGCTATTTTAACCCTCACATTTAGGGTTGCCCGATAACATCGTAAGAGCTAACTATGAAATTTACTATTGAACGTAGCCACTTCATTAAGCCACTTCAGCAAGTATCTGGAACATTAGGCGGACGTGCGACTTTGCCAATTCTTGGTAATTTGTTGCTCAAAGTGGAAGAGAACGAGCTGTCGATGACGGCGACCGATCTTGAAGTCGAACTGATTAGCCGTGTGACACTTGAAGGTGAGTGCGAAGCAGGAAGCATCACTGTCCCTGCGCGTAAATTTTTAGATATTTGTCGCGGCTTGCCCGATAGCGCCGTGATCACCGTGGTATTGGAAGGCGATCGCATTCAGATGCGTTCTGGCCGTAGCCGTTTCTCTCTGGCAACCTTACCTGCCAGTGACTTTCCTAATATTGAAGATTGGCAAAGTGAAGTGGAAGTGTCGCTCACTCAGGCAGAACTGCGTAGTTTAATTGAGAAAACCCAGTTTTCGATGGCTAACCAAGATGTGCGTTATTACCTGAACGGTATGCTATTTGAAATCGACGGTTCAACCTTGCGCTCTGTGGCAACCGATGGACACCGTATGGCGGTTTCGCAAACGGCACTCAGCGCGGATTTTGCCAATAAACAGATCATCGTGCCGCGTAAAGGGGTACAGGAACTGGTCAAGTTACTTGATGCGCCAGAACAGGCGGTTGTGCTGCAAATTGGTAGCTCAAATTTGCGCGCCCAAGTGAATAATTTCATCTTCACTTCTAAGCTGGTTGATGGCCGCTTCCCTGATTATCGCCGCGTTATGCCACAGCAAACGACCAAAACCTTAGAAACGGGCTGTGATGAGTTACGTCAGGCATTTTCTCGTGCCGCGATTCTCTCAAATGAAAAGTTTCGCGGGGTACGGGTTAATCTTGCGGATAATGAAATGCGTATTACCGCCAACAACCCAGAGCAAGAAGAAGCGGAAGAGTTGTTGGATGTCACCTTTGAAGGCGACGCCATCGAAATCGGTTTTAACGTCAGCTATGTACTCGATGTACTGAATACATTACGTTGTGAACAGGTTCGTGTATCGATGTCTGACGCCAACGCCAGCGCGCTGATTGAAAATCGCGATGACGACAGCGCGATGTATGTCGTCATGCCGATCCGACTTTAAGTTTGCGCAATGCCGCTGACTCGTTTAATCGTCCAACAATTTCGCAATATTAAAGCCTGTGATATCCCATTATCATCAGGCTTTAACTTTCTTATTGGCCCTAATGGCAGCGGCAAAACCAGTGTATTGGAAGCGATTTACCTGCTGGGTCATGGTCGCTCGTTCAAAAGCGCCTTAACCGGACGCGTCATACAAAATGAGTGTCAGGAGCTGTTTGTGCATGGGCGTTTTTTGACCTCGGATCAATTTGAGCTACCGATTGGCATTAATAAGCAGCGTGACGGTTCAACAGAGGTTAAAATAGGCGGTCAATCTGGGCAAAAACTGGCGCAACTGGCACAAGTTTTACCTTTGCAACTAATTCATCCGGAAGGGTTTGATCTGCTCACCGATGGACCAAAACAACGACGTGCATTTATTGATTGGGGGGTATTTCATAGTGAACCTGCCTTTTATGATGCATGGGGGCGTTTTAAGCGCCTCAATAAGCAGCGCAATGCGTTGTTAAAAACGGCAACCCATTATCGTGAACTCAGTTATTGGGATCAGGAGATGGCGCGCTTGGCTGAACAAATCGATGCATGGCGCACACATTATGTGACGCAAATGAAGTGTGTTGCCGAGGCGTTGTGTCGCAGTTTTTTGCCAGAATTTGATGTGCAAATGAAGTATTATCGTGGTTGGGAAAAAGAGACGCCCTATCAACAAATCCTCGAGAAAAACTTCGAACGCGATCAATCGCTAGGCTACACATTCAGTGGCCCGAACAAAGCGGATTTAAAAATAAAGGTCAATGGAACACCGGTTGAAGATGTTCTATCACGCGGTCAGCTTAAATTAATGGTGTGTGCACTGCGCGTCGCACAAGGACAACACTTAACCGAGCTGACAGGTAAGCAATGCATCTATTTAATTGATGACTTTGCTTCCGAATTAGATAGCCATCGTCGTAAGCGTTTAGCGGATTGCTTAAAATCGACGGGGGCACAAGTTTTTGTAAGTTCTATTACGCAAGGCCAAGTTGCAGACATGATTGAGTCAAACAGCAAGATGTTTCATGTGGAACATGGCACAATAGAGCACGGATAAAATAGTGAGAGAGTAACTCATGTCGAATAATTACGATTCATCGAGTATTAAGGTACTGAAGGGTCTGGACGCGGTTCGTAAACGTCCAGGAATGTACATCGGCGACACGGATGATGGCACCGGTCTGCACCACATGGTTTTTGAGGTGGTGGATAACTCAATTGATGAAGCGTTGGCAGGTCACTGTAAAGACATCGTAGTGACTATTCACGAAGACAATTCAGTTTCAGTTAGCGATGATGGCCGTGGTATTCCTACCGACCTTCACGAAGAAGAACAAGTTTCTGCCGCGGAAGTTATTATGACGGTTCTGCATGCGGGCGGTAAATTTGATGACAACTCATACAAGGTTTCGGGTGGTCTGCATGGTGTCGGTGTGTCCGTCGTCAACGCGCTGTCTGAAAAAGTGCTACTGACTATCTATCGTAACGGCGCTATCCACACACAAACTTATTGTCACGGTGTGCCACAAGCGCCGTTGGCTGTGGTGGGTGAAACCGATAAAACAGGGACAACCCTGCGTTTTTGGCCAAGTGCTGAAACCTTTACCAACATTGAATTCCATTACGATATTTTAGCTAAGCGTCTGCGTGAGCTCTCTTTCCTAAACTCTGGTGTATCCATCAAACTGTTTGATGAACGCGAAGAAGACAAAAAAGACCACTTCAGATATGAAGGTGGTATTAAAGCGTTTGTTGGCCATTTAAACCGCAATAAAACGCCGATCCATGAAAAAGTATTCCATTTCAGCTCTGAGCGTGACGATGGGATTACCGTGGAAGTGGCGATGCAGTGGAACGATGGTTTCCAAGAAAACATTTACTGCTTTACCAACAACATTCCTCAACGTGATGGTGGTGCCCACTTAGCGGGTTTCCGTGGGGCGTTAACTCGTACCCTAAACACCTTCATGGATAAAGAAGGCTTCTCGAAAAAAGCGCAAGCGGCGACCTCGGGTGATGATGCTCGTGAAGGTTTAACCGCGGTGGTTTCAGTGAAAGTGCCGGATCCTAAGTTCTCTAGCCAAACTAAAGATAAATTGGTTTCATCCGAGGTGAAATCTGCGGTTGAGTCGGCAATGGGTGAGAAATTGGCGGAGTTTTTGGCTGAAAACCCAAGTGAAGCCAAAATGGTCTGTTCAAAAATCATTGATGCGGCTCGTGCTCGTGAAGCGGCGCGTAAAGCGCGTGAAATGACACGTCGTAAAGGTGCGTTAGATCTTGCCGGTTTGCCGGGTAAACTCGCCGATTGCCAAGAAAAAGATCCTGCACTATCTGAACTGTACATAGTGGAAGGGGACTCTGCTGGCGGTTCTGCCAAGCAGGGACGCAACCGTAAAAACCAAGCGATTTTGCCACTGAAAGGTAAAATTCTTAACGTTGAAAAAGCACGTTTCGACAAAATGCTTTCTTCGCAAGAAGTAGCAACGCTTATCACCGCATTAGGCTGTGGCATTGGCCGTGATGAATATAACCCAGACAAACTGCGTTATCACAACATCATCATCATGACCGATGCGGACGTCGATGGTTCGCACATCCGTACGCTACTGTTGACCTTCTTCTATCGTCAAATGCCTGAGCTGATTGAGCGTGGCTACATCTACATTGCTCAACCGCCTTTGTATAAAGTGAAAAAAGGCAAGCAAGAGCAGTACATCAAAGATGAAGATGCGATGAACCAATACCAAGTTGCTTTGGCATTGGATGGTGCCTCATTGCATGTTAACCCTCAAGCGCCAGCATTAGCAGGCGAAGCGTTAGAAACCTTGGTTAAGCAATACAATGTCGCCATTAAGCTGGTGGAGCGCATGAGCCGCCGCTACCCTTACGCCTTGATCCATGAATTCATCTATATGCCGCGTATCATTGTTGATCAATGCGCTGATTCTGCAGTAGTAGAAGCGTGGGGCAAACAGCTGGTGGAGCAGTTAAATGCGAAAGAAGTTGGCGCAAGCCAATACAGCATTGAAACTGAGCACAATGCAGAGCTTGGTATTTATCAGCCTAAGATTGTAGTGCGCACTCATGGTGTAACGCACCAACATCTATTAAGTGCTGATTTGCTCAATTCGAAAGAGTACAGCAAGCTGGCTGACCTTTCTGAAGCACTTTATGGCTTAGTTGAAGAAGGGGCTTACATTCAACGTGGCGAGCGTATTCAACCTGTCGATAACTTTGTTGATGCGTTGAACTGGTTAATTAAAGAGTCTCGTCGTGGCCTAAGCCTACAACGCTACAAAGGTCTAGGTGAAATGAACCCAGATCAGTTGTGGGAAACGACGATGGATCCTGAATCTCGCCGTATGCTGCAAGTCACGATTGAAGATGCTGTTGGTGCTGATGAACTGTTTACCACCTTGATGGGTGATCAAGTTGAGCCGCGTCGCGCATTCATCGAAGAGAACGCCTTAAAAGTTGCCAACCTCGATGTCTAAGTCGTTGCTATAAAGCAAATCCCAAAAACACCGTTTCGCAAGAGCGGTGTTTTTTTATGGTCAATACAAAGTCACCCAACGTGGGAGCAACCATTTTTAGTATCAACACTTTCTACTTATCTTAGGTTGTCTTCAAGGATAAAAGGTCATAAACGTTTTTTTATTGGGATTTTCTCTCAATAAAAAAAAGTATCTACTATTTTATTTTATTCCATGTTTTTAGAGGTTTTTATAAGCTTGAATTATATTTTTTGGCCGATATAGTATTCATTAATTACTTTTTAGGAGATGTGGGTTTGTTATTTATCTTACAGTAATAAATCCGAAGGTCTAACTTTCGGATATTATCTAATCTATTTTTGGAATTATTGTAAGGAGTAATAAATATCAACTTATTTAAGCGTTGGCTTGTTTTTTTAAAAGTAAAATAATAACAAGCTTATTTGTTACCTATCAGTCTCCACTGATTTTACTGACTCTTTTCGAGAGAATAGAAGCAGAATCATTGGCCAGATATTCTACGGCAGAGCGCCGAGTCAACGTTGGAGATAGGGTCAGCTTTGTTGATACAGAAAAGTGTCAACCTTATCAAATTATTATAGTGCTTGGTGAGCGGAACAACCCTAATGATGGTCTCGTATCACTTTACTCTTATTTAGGCGCTTCTATTTTTGGATTACGTGAACAAGAGTGTTTTAAATTATATATTTTAGGAAAAGAGCGAGAATATAAAGTGGTTAATATTCTTCCTGAAAAGTCACTAACGTGTGTAAATTAAATTTCTTCGTTAAAATAAGGAGATTACTATGAGTAAGAAAGATATGAAAAAAGCGCAACTTAGCCTAAAAGAAAAGCGGAAATTAAAGCAAGAAAAAATGGAAGAAAGCAGTGTAATTAAAGAAAGGAAAAAACGTGGAAAATAAAATAAGTTTTCATCGGTTAAAGTGCAAAATAAAGCCTAATGATATCGTTAGGCTTTTTTATGTCTCTGTATTGACTCTATATCCTGCTAATGAAGGCTTTGTAACTCTACGGAGTATCAGTTTGATTCGATGTCCTCTTTCTAGTTTCTGTTCGCTTTAGCGGGAACTAAAAAATTTTTCAAAAAATCCTTGAAAAGAATTTTAGTGCCCCTATATCTATCAATGAAGAGGATGCCGTAAGGACCTCTGGAATGGCGACACAGGTTTGCTCTCTTAAGAGGAGCCTTGTGTTGTGATTATTAAATGTGTTGTTAGCTCCATGTTGAAAGAATGGCTGCTAACGGCTTAGCGTCTATGCGCTAAGGCTATTGCTTATGATGAGGATAGTATGATGAGAACAGTAGATTTCACTCCTTTATACCGCAACGCAATTGGTTTTGACCGTCTATTAAACATGATGGAATCCAGTTCAGCGAAGAATAGCTCTGCGGGTTACCCTCCGTACAATATTGAACAGCAAGACGACGATAAATATCGCATCACGATGGCGGTAGCTGGTTTTTCTGAAGAGCAGATTGAGATTACTCAACAAGAAAATACGCTGATTGTGCGTGGCGAACGTAAACCCGAAGAGAATAAAAACTACGTCTACCAAGGTATTGCTGAGCGCGATTTTGAACGTAAATTCCAATTGGCCGACTATGTCAAAGTACTCGGAGCCACAATGGAAAATGGCTTGCTACACGTGGATCTTGAACGTGAAACACCTGAAGCGATGCAACCACGTAAAATTGCGATTAATGGTAAAAACTTAATTGAGAACAATTAAGTTACTGGCCACATTAAAGTAGTGAAAGAGCGCCTTTTGGCGCTCTTTTTCATGGCAGAAAGGATGAATTACTGTTGATACGCTAATGCCACTTCTTGAGCAATAATTTGAATGCCCTTTTGCATGGCTTCATCATCTTGCACGTAGTTCATGCGCAGACACTGATGCGCGTGTTGCCAATCGTCTTGTTGACCAATAAAGAAATATTCACCCGGTACAATCAATACTCCTCTGGCTTTTAGACGTTGGTAAAGTTCCATCGTGGTGATCGGGAGCTCATCAAACCAGAGCCATAAAAAGATCGCCCCTTCTGGTTTATGGATACGAAAGCGCGGGTCGCTAATGGCTTGCTTGAGTAACTCGACTGCCCTTTGTGATTTCTGCTGGTAAAAGGGCTTGATCACATCGCGACTGAGCCTTAATAGATCGCCTTTTTCAATCATATGATGAGCAATGGCTGGGCCGATGCTGCCTGGCGCTAAGCTAATGATGCCATTCATGTTGGTTAATGCTTGGGTAATGGTTTCGTTGGCAATGACGATACCGCAGCGCACACCGGGTAAACCCAGTTTCGAAAGGCTCATGCATAAAATGGTGTTGTCATTCCAAAAGGGTTCAATCTCTTCAAAAATGATATTGGGAAATGGAACGCCGTATGCATTGTCGATAATCAGTGGGATATTGTTCTCTCTAGCCAGCTTATCGAGCTTGTGGATCTCTTGTTCTGTGAGCACATTTCCCGTCGGATTGGTTGGACGGGAAGCACAAATGGCGGCTACCGACGAATCCACGCTCAAGGTTTCGAAATCCACGTGGTATTTGAATAAGCCATTGTCGAGTAGTTCTATTTCTGGGCGATAGGAGACAAAAATATCTTCATCTATCCCGGCATCACCATAACCAATATATTCAGGCGCTAATGGCAGTAAAATTTTCTTATGTGAACCATCAGCTTGCTGGCCAGCAAATAGATTAAATAGATAGAAAAATCCACTCTGGCTGCCATTGGTTAAGCTAATGTTCTTTTCACTGATTTCCCAGCCATAGGTTTCTTTGAGCAGTTTTGCGAGAGATTTAACGAACAGATCTTTACCTTGTGGGCCATCATAGTTGGCGAGGGCAGCGATCAGTTCACCACTGCTAAGCATGTCAGCACTGGTTTGATGAAAGTAGTCAATCATGGCGGGAATGGCGGCTGGGTTACCACCGCCGAGCATAATGGCTCCGGCGGTGCGCAGGCCATCATTGAGATCGTCCATTAACTGGGTAATACCGGAATACTGATTAAATTTTTCACCAAATTTCGAAAACTGCATTGCTGACTGCCTAATTCATTCTTGTATTTGCTTGCATAAAGGGGCATGAAACGATGCCATGCCCATCGAGTAATCCTTGAACATACCCCAATGTTTTTGCGAGTCAAAGCACTATTTTTCGCCAAATAACACACTGCGGTCAGATAAAACAAAAAGCCCAGCGGATGGCCGCTGGGCTTTGATAGATTAATTTGTGTGCCGAAATATCAGCGACTACTTTTGCAGCAGTGAAATATCAGCAATTTGTAGGAACAGATTACGCAAGTTGTTGAGCAGCGTTAAACGGTTTTGTTTTAATGCTTCATCGTCTGCCATCACCATGACATTATCAAAGAAAGCATCAACAGGTTCACGTAGTGCTGCCAGCTTGCTCAGTGCTTGTTGGTAATCACCGGTAGCGAAAGCAGGTTCTAGTGCTTCGGTCATCACTTCCACTTCTTCCGCTAAGGCTTTTTCGGCCGCTTCTTGAAGAAGTGTTAGGCTGATTTCTGCAGCCAGTTCACCGTCAAATTTCGCTAAAATGTTACCGACACGCTTGTTTGCCGCCGCTAGGGCTTCAGCCGCGTCCAGTTCACGGAAGTGGGAAACTGCTTTAACACGTTTGTCAAAATCAGCGGGTTTGGTTGGACGACGAGCAAGTACCGCTTGGATGATGTCGACGCTAAAACCTTCATCTTGATACCAAGCACGGAAACGGCCAAGCATAAACTCAATTACATCGTGCTCAACGTTGTCGTTGGTAAGGCGATCACCAAACAGCGATTTCGCTTTTGCTACGAGGTCAACTAAGTCCAAGTTATAGCCGTATTCAACGATGATGCGCAGTACACCCAGTGATGCGCGACGCAGAGCAAAGGGATCCGAGCCTTTTGGTGCTTGGCCAATACCGAAGATGCCGACTATGGTGTCTAGCTTGTCTGCGATTGCCACAGCGGCGGAAACGCCATTGGTTGGCAGAGCATCGCCAGCAAAGCGTGGCATGTACTGTTCGTTTAGTGCAACGGCGACTTCTTCTGCTTCTCCGTCATGGCGAGCATAATGCATACCCATCACGCCTTGCGTGTCGGTAAATTCAAACACCATTGAGGTCATCAAATCGCATTTAGCCAGTAAGCCCGCACGTTTTGATTTTTCTACATCCGCGCCAATCTGTTCTGCAATGTAACCAGCCAGTTCAGTAATACGGTCAGTTTTATCTTTAATCGTACCCAACTGCTGTTGGAAAATCGCGGTTTCTAGTCGTGGTAGACGATCGACTAATTTGCTTTTGAGATCGGTATTAAAGAAGAATTCCGCGTCCGCTAAGCGTGGACGAACGACTTTCTCGTTGCCTTCGATAACATGGCGAGGCTCTTTCGACTCGATGTTAGAGACGAAAATAAAGTTAGGCAGCAATTGCTTATTCGCATCGCTCATCTGATGAGAATAAACCGGGAAGTATTTTTGGTCACCTTTCATGGTGTAAACCAAAGCTTCTGACGGTACTTTAAGGAATTTTTCTTCAAATTTCGCCGTCAGCACCACTGGCCATTCAACCAGTGAGGTCACTTCTTCAACCAAGTCATCGTCAAGATCGGCAACACCGCCAACCTGTAGCGCTGCTTTTTGTGCATCCGCAATAATTATTGCTTTACGTGCATCGTAATCGGCGATTACTTTACCGCGCTGTTCTAAAATCGCTGGGTATTGCTCTGCTGAATCGATGGTGAACTCTTTTTCGCCCATAAAGCGGTGGCCACGAATGGTGCGCGCAGAAGCTACGCCTAAGATCTCACCTTCGATCAGTTCATCACCCATCAAAATAGTCAGAGTTTTTACTGGGCGGATAAATTGTGTTTCTTTATCACCCCAGCGCATGGGTTTGGCGATAGGCAAGTTTGCTAACGCTTTGGCGGCAAGTTCAACCACAATGGCTTTGGCATCTTGGCCTTTGACTTCCTGTTTGAACAGTAGCCATTCACCTTGTTCTGTTGTTAGGCGATCCGCTTGCTCAACAGTAATGCCGTTACCACGCGCCCAGCCTTGTGCTGCTTTGGTTGGATTGCCATCGGCATCAAAAGCAACAGAAATAGCGGGGCCACGTTTTTCGACCACTTTATCCGCTTGACCTTGGGCCAAGTTGGTCACTTTCAGTGCTAAACGGCGAGGGGTTGCAAACCATTTGATGCCTTCGTGTGCCAGTTCAGCGGTTTTCAATTCTGCGGCAAAGTTAGCCGCAAACGCTTCAGCCAAAGTGCGAAGTTGTTTTGGTGGTAGCTCTTCTGTGCCTAATTCAATTAGAAATTCTTTTGCCATCTTATTTGTCCTCACCCTTTTTACACATAGGGAAGCCGAGTGCTTCACGAGATGCGTAGTACGCTTCTGCAACCGCTTTGGTCAGGTTACGGATGCGTAGGATGTAACGTTGACGTTCTGTCACCGAAATCGCTTTACGCGCGTCCAATAGGTTAAAGGCATGGCCCGCTTTCAAAATACGCTCATAGGCAGGAAGTGGCAGCGGTTTTTCTAGCTCAAGTAGATGCTTACACTCTTTTTCGCACTGGTCGAAGAAAGTGAAAAGAAAATCGACATCCGCGTGTTCGAAGTTGTAAGTGGATTGTTCGACTTCATTTTGATGGTAAATGTCACCATAGGTGACTTTACCTAATGGGCCATCTGTCCAGACTAAGTCATACACTGAATCCACGCCTTGAATATACATGGCAAGACGTTCAATACCGTAAGTTATTTCGCCGGTGACAGGCTTGCACTCAAGGCCACCGACTTGTTGGAAGTAAGTAAATTGAGTTACTTCCATGCCGTTTAGCCACACTTCCCAGCCAAGACCCCAAGCACCTAAGGTTGGGTTTTCCCAGTTATCTTCCACGAAACGAATATCGTGTACTAGTGGGTCAACACCGAGCACCTCTAAAGACCCCAGATACAACTCTTGAATGTTGTCTGGTGAAGGTTTGATGATGACTTGGAATTGGTAATAGTGTTGCAGGCGGTTTGGGTTTTCACCATAACGACCGTCCGTTGGGCGACGAGAGGGTTGAACATACGCCGTTGCAATGGGCTCTGGGCCTAAAGCTCGCAGGCATGTCATTGGGTGAGAGGTTCCTGCACCAACTTCCATGTCTAATGGTTGAACAATGGTACAGCCTTGTTGGGCCCAATAATCCTGCAGCGCGAGGATCATACCCTGAAAGGTTTTGATATCGTATTTTTGCATAGTCAGGTTCGCGCGATTCTTCTGTCTGAATGGATGAAAATAACGAACAAGTATACCCAGATATTCGCTCAGCGAGTAGGGGTAATCTTGCTTAATTAATGGTCGAAAATCCGTTTTGGTCGAATTTATCGCATCGATTGTGCCAAATTCCTGCACATGAACGATTTTGACTTATTTCTAACTTGAGATTTTCACTCGGCCTGATTAGAATTGCGCCGTCTTTGGGGAGTAGCTTACCAGTGAGATTTCTTATCTTAATGGTTCGTTCGTCAACATAATTGGTGCCAAATCACCGTGGCGTTCGAGGCTAAAGTCATTTTAGCTTAGCAAGACCTTAGACAAACATCACAAACCGGGGCGGGGAGTGGCGTTTGTCTATGGTTATTATAATTATCCCGCCCCATTGAGCCTGTCGTGAGCGTATTAGCTATTTCAATTACTACCGTCGCCTTAGCTGAAATTGGCGATAAAACCCAACTGCTTTCTCTGCTGCTAGCCAGTCGTTATCGTAAACCTTTGCCTATTATTGCCGCCATTTTTGTCGCAACGATGGTTAACCATGCACTCGCTGCTTGGCTGGGCGTGGTCGTTGCCGATTACCTGTCACCAGAAATCCTTAAATGGGTGTTGGTCGCCAGCTTCCTTGCCATGGCGGGTTGGGTGTTAATTCCAGACAAACTCGACGGTGATGAAAAGATTACCAATCGAGGTCCTTTTGTCGCTAGCTTCATCGCTTTTTTTGTCGCTGAAATTGGCGATAAAACCCAAATAGCAACGTCTATTCTTGGTGCGCAATATGCGGATGCTCTACTGTGGGTGGTGCTCGGAACGACGATTGGTATGTTGCTGGCTAACGTACCTGTGGTGCTGATTGGTAAATTATCCGCCGATAAAATGCCGCTAGGACTTATTCGTAAAATCACGGCGGTACTCTTTTTGATATTAGCGATCGGCGCGGCGATTTGGTAATTCCAATCGATTAGATGATTGGGCGAGTGAGCGTGACACAATTTATTACTCAACTTGTCGCCCAACGTCTACGGTTGCGTGATGAGTGATGAGTGACAAATTTATGCCATACTGGTCATGTTACTGTAGTGCTAGATGATGCAAGTCTAAGAGGGAATGCATATGCTGACACGTTATATGGGAATGACCGCCAAGAGCCAAAGTTACTTGTTTACGTTCGGTTTTGTGCTGACGTTGTTGGGTATGGCGTTGACGGAAATGTGGCTACCCATGGTGGCCGGCGCAATCATATTGTGTGGCTTAATGGTGGAATCTTGGATCCGAGTCGCGCACATTATCCCGATGCACGATGAAATTCGAACCCTGCAAAAGCAGATCACAAAACTGCAATCAGAGATCCGCACCATCGAGTTTAATGAGTAGTGTGCAGCGCAATGAATCAATAGCAAAAGGCGGCCTTTTTGAGGTCGCCTTTTCTTTTGCGTACGCATCACTTAGATCGAGGCTTAACTCAATCCTTTCTTAATCAAATAGAGATAGGGCAATGTGTCCACTTTCTCCGCAATTAACTGATGATCCATAAAGCGGCAAAAACTGGGAATGTCTCGAGTGGTTGACGGGTCATCGGCTTTCACTAGTAAAATTTCGCCATCTTGCATGGTTCGAATGGTTTTTCTGACCATCATTACAGGCTCGGGACAGCGCAATCCTTCGGCTTCGAGTATTTGTGTGGCAAGTGCCGGATCAAATGTCATATTCAAACCTAATCGATGTTATCGCAAGGCGTAGATAATACTGGCGAGGAAAAAATATTCAATAACCACTTGGCAAAGTGATCTTTTTGTTTTAACTTACTTAACAAGTTGATAACAATTTGGTGAGGCACTTATGTTAACAGCGCTTGATAGGTTAACCATTTATTCGGTTCTCTGCTTTATCTCATTTTGTGCCTTAGTGATGCGAACGCCTGCAGAAACGTCATGGATGCCACTTTTTGGTGTCAGTGCGTCACTGGTTGGGATCTGGCTTGAGATGCATCTTTGGAAAGGCATCTCAGAAGAGCAGAATCACTAATCCATCACATATTGATCAACGCATTGCACTAATACGACACGTAACACATTCCGACACTATCCCCATTTTCTTGGGCTTCCCCGCTGAAAGGCGGGATTTTTTTTGCCTAACGCGTACACTGAGCCTATTTACCAATGACAAAAGTGGGGTTATTGCATGGAGTTGGAAGATATCTATCGTCGCGATCTGAATTTATTGATTGCACTGAGAGTGTTGATAGAAGAGAGCAGTGTCAGTAAAGCGGCCCAGCGTTTAAATCTTAGCCAGTCAGCCATGAGCCGTGTATTAGGCCGGTTACGTGATCTGCTCAATGATCCTCTTTTTACGCGTCAAGGTCAGCATCTCATTCCGACTGAAAAAGCGCTGGAGCTTAATCGCGCCTTAGGCGAGCCATTGGAGTCTCTACGTCAAATCCTTTCACCTATTGAATTTGACCCCCAGCAATGTGAACAAACCTTCACCATTGCCACGACAGATTACGCAATGCAGACCATCTTACCGTTTGCTTTACCAAGGATATATCAAGAGGCACCAAACGTGTCGTTTGAGTTTTTACCTTTGCAGCATGATAGGTTGGCCGATCAACTGACTTATGAAGGGGCTGATTTAGCGATTTGTCGCCCAACGTCGCCAGTAGCACCATTGATGAGTGAGGTGCTTGGGCGAGTCGGTGTGCTTTGTTTGCTCTCCCAACACCATCCGTTGGCGAATCGGCAAATCTCTTTAGCGGATTACCTGACATACCCGCATGCGATGATTGCGATCAGTGATGGTGTTAATGCCTTAATTGAACAAGCATTAAGTGGGCAGCCTAAACGGAAAATGGTGCTCAGAGCCTATCATTTAGAAGCTGCGCTAGCGATTGTTGATACCATGCCATTGATTATTACGGTGCCTGCGGATCTGGCCTATTTAGTGGCAGAGCGTTACGCATTGGTGGTGAAGCCGTTACCGTTTCAGTTTACGCCGTTTGACTACTCTATGATTTGGCACTCGCGATGTGAGCATTCTCCTGCCCAAGAATGGTTAAGGCAGATCGTCAAACAAGAGTGCAGCCGGTTGATTGCTAAGCGTATTGAAGAGATGCAGTTAGAGGGATAAAAATCATCAAGCTTTGAGTAAGACCAAAGCTTGATGAATGAATGTTTTAAAGCTTAATCACCACGCGACCAGTTACTTGACCATTGGTGATCGTTTCAGCGTACTGCGCTGTTTGTTCGAGGGTGATTTCTTCACACGCTTGCTCAAAGTAGCTTGCAGGTAGCAGTTTCGCTAAGCTTTCCCATGCTGCCATGCGTTTTTCTAGCGGGCAAGAGACGGAGTCGACACCTTGCAGGCGTACATTGCGCAAAATGAACGGCATGACGGTGGTGGGTAAATCAAAACCACCCGCTAAACCACACGCGGCAACTGTGCTGTTGTAGTCCATTTGGGCTAACACTTTGGCTAACATTTTGCTGCCTACTGTATCGACCGCGCCAGCCCAAATCTGTTTTTCCAGCGGACGAGCTGGCTCTTCAAATTCGCTGCGATCAATAATGCGGCTTGCTCCTAGTTTTTCTAGCAGTGGACCATTTTGTTCAACACGACCCGTTACCGCAGCAACTGTATAACCTAGCTTAGCTAATAGTGTTACAGCAACTGAACCCACGCCGCCACTGGCACCCGTCACCAATATTTCACCCTTTTCCGGTTGAATACCCGCATCTAAAATGGCTTGCACGCAAAGCATGGCAGTAAAGCCAGCAGTGCCAATCATCATCGCTTTTTTGCTATCAAGGCCGTGCGCGAGTGGTACTAACCAATCGGCTTTCAAGCGTGCTTTTTGCGCCATACCACCCCAATGGTTTTCACCCACTCCCCAACCGGTTAGTACAACTTTATCACCGCTTTGGTAGCGAGTATCTTGGGATTCAAGTACGGTTCCCGCAAGATCAATGCCCGGTACCATAGGGAAATTGCGAATGATTTTGCCTTTACCTGTAATGGCTAAACCATCTTTGTAATTCAATGATGAGTAATCGACCGCGACTAAAACTTCACCTTGCGGTAATTGTGATTCGTCGATTTGTTCAATGGTGGCAACTGTGTTTTTTTCTTGTTGATTAAGGATTAACGCTTTAAACATTCGGATCTCCAGATTGGCACAGCAAGCATAAGATGTCGCTAAGTGTAGTACTGAATTAACTATGACTAAAATGAAACTTTAGCATTGGTTCTATGCGTATTATGCATCACTCATAAAAAATGCCAGTCGTGGGACTGGCATTGAGCTTTAGGATAAGAAGAACTGGTATGAAGGATTGTCTGTCTCATCTTTGCATTGGTAACCCAATTCTCTAAGGTGAGCGGAGAAGCGGTTTAAATCGCTCTCTTCGAGTTCAAAACCACACAATACGCGCCCATAATCGGCGCCATGATTGCGGTAATTAAACAAGCTAATGTTCCAGTGTGTGCCAAGCGTGCTGAGAAATTTCAGCAGAGCGCCCGGATATTCCGGAAATTCGAAGCTATATAATCGCTCTTTTAGCGGCTTAGAGGGTTTGCCTCCAATCATATAACGGACATGCAGTTTGGCCATTTCATCATCCGATAGATCCACCACAGGGTAGCCACCATGGCGTAAATCGTGAATGATGTTGTCGAGCTCTTCTTGCCCACTTAACAGGCGTACACCGACGAAAATGTTGGCCAGCTTGTCATCGTTATAGCGATAGTTGAACTCGGTGACCGCGCGACCGCCAATGATATTACAAAACTCAAAAAACGCGCCTTGGCGTTCAGGTATGGTCACCGCCAAAAGCCCTTCACGTTTTTCGCCTAGCTCACATCGCTCCGACACGTAACGCAAGCCGTGGAAATTGGTGTTAGCCCCTGAAAGTACGGTGCCTAACTGTTTATCCACCAGCTTATGTTTTTCCGCGAATTTCTTCAGACCAGCCAGAGCAAGCGCTCCAGAAGGTTCGGCAATCGCACGCGTGTCTTCGAAGATATCTTTAACCGCCGAGCAGATTTCATCGCTTGATACCGTGATGTGGCCATCAATGTATTGCTGACACAAACGGAAGGTTTCATCACCAATACGTTTTACCGCGACACCGTCGGCAAACATGCTGACTTGGTCAAGCACCACGGGTTTACCTGCCTCGAGTGCTGCTTTTAAACAAGCAGAATCTTCAGGTTCAACCGCAATGACTTTGATTTCTGGCATCAGCTGTTTGATCAGCACCGCGACCCCAGCGGCTAAACCGCCACCGCCGACTGGTACAAAAATGTAATCAAGGTGGCCATTTTGTTGCAGCATTTCCATGCCAATCGTGCCTTGCCCTGCAATGACCAGTGGGTGATCGAACGGTGGGACAAACGTATAACCTTGCTCGTGAGCCAAGCGTTCCGCTTCGGCTTTGGCTTCATCAAAGTTGTTGCCATGCAAAATCACCAAACCGCCAAAACCGCGCACCGCTTCGACTTTGATATCAGGGGTAGTTTTAGGCATCACAATGGTGGTTTTAATGCCTAATTTTGTTCCCGATAGAGCCATTCCCTGCGCGTGGTTGCCTGCTGACGCGGCAATCACCCCTGCTTGCTTTTGCGCTTCAGATAAACTCGACACCATATTATAAGCGCCGCGTAATTTAAAAGAGTGTACAGGCTGGCGATCTTCACGCTTGAGCTGAACGCGATTTTTAATGCGCGCTGACAAACGGGGCATATCCTGTAGTGGCGTTACCGTTGCGACGTCATAAACGGGAGCGCGCAGGATTTGGCGCAGATAATCTGCGCCAGTTTGAGTTGCGTTACCTGAGTCGCTCATCCGCTAGCCCTCGAGCTTAGATTTGTCTCGAACAGCCCCTTTATCAGCGCTGGTTGCCATACTTGCGTAGGCTTTCAATGCCAAAGAGACTTCACGCTGGCGATTGACAGGTTTCCAACCGAGCTGGTCTTGTTTTACGCGGCGCTCAGCCAGTTCAGCTTCTGAAACGTTGAGCGTAATCGAGCGGTTTGGAATATCGATGGCGATAATATCCCCAGAGTTCACCAAACCTATCGTTCCGCCGTTGGCAGCTTCTGGAGAAACGTGACCAATTGATAAACCGGAAGTCCCGCCAGAGAAACGACCGTCAGTCAGTAGCGCGCACTCTTTGCCTAGCCCCATTGATTTGAGGTAGGTGGTTGGGTAAAGCATTTCTTGCATACCCGGGCCGCCTTTCGGGCCTTCATAGCGGATGACGACAACATCACCGGCCTTCACTTTACCGCCTAAAATACCTTCAACGGCACTTTCTTGGCTTTCAAAGACCACGGCTGGGCCTTCAAATATCAGACTACCTTCATCAACCCCTGCTGTTTTTACAATACAGCCATCAACGGCAATGTTGCCTGATAGAACGGCTAGGCCACCATCTTGGCTAAAAGCATGTTCTTTGGTACGAATACAGCCTTCTTTGCGATCGTCATCGAGGCGATCCCATCGGCACTGTTGCGAGAAGGCTTTAGTGGTACGAATACCCGCAGGACCGGCACGGAAAAAGGTTAAGACGTCTTCATCTTGGGTTTGCATGATGTCGTATTGAGCCAACTGCTCTTTCATCGATAAACCCAACACGGTGTGAGTTTGATTATTGATGAGGCCTGCGCGATCCAATTCACCAAGAATCGCCATCACACCACCCGCGCGGTGCACATCTTCCATGTGATATTTTTGAGTCGATGGCGCGACTTTACACAGATGAGGTACGCGGCGTGACATGCGGTCGATATCACCCATGTCAAAATCGATTTCACCTTCTTGAGCGCCTGCTAATAGGTGCAATACGGTGTTGGTTGAGCCGCCCATGGCAATATCGAGCGCCATCGCATTTTCGAATGCGGCTTTGTTGGCAATATTACGCGGTAAGGCGGATGCATCATCTTGCTCGTAGTAACGCTTGGTTAATTCAACTATGCGTTTACCTGCGTTGATGAAGAGCGCTTCACGATCGGCATGCGTGGCCAACATCGAACCATTACCCGGTTGAGAAAGTCCCAACGCTTCGGTGAGACAGTTCATTGAGTTGGCGGTAAACATGCCAGAACAAGAACCACAGGTTGGGCAGGCCGAGCGTTCAATTTGTTCACTTTGTGCATCGGAGACTTTTGGGTCAGCGCCTTGGATCATCGCATCGACTAAATCGAGTTTGATGATTTGATCAGAAAGCTTGGTTTTACCCGCTTCCATTGGCCCGCCAGAAACAAAGATGACGGGAATATTAATGCGCAGTGCCGCCATCATCATCCCAGGGGTGATTTTGTCGCAGTTGGAAATGCAGACCATCGCGTCAGCGCAGTGCGCATTAACCATGTACTCGACAGAGTCTGCGATCAACTCGCGTGAGGGCAGTGAGTACAGCATGCCGCCATGTCCCATGGCGATACCATCATCTACCGCGATGGTATTAAATTCTTTGGCGATGCCGCCGGCTTTTTCGATTTCACCCGCAACCAATTGCCCCATATCTTTGAGGTGCACGTGGCCCGGTACGAATTGAGTGAACGAGTTAACCACCGCAATAATCGGCTTACCGAAATCTTCATCTTTGACGCCAGTGGCGCGCCATAATGCGCGCGCTCCAGCCATATTACGTCCGTGTGTCGTCGTTGCGGATCTATACTTTGGCATTGTCTATCGTCCTCTATTACTTCGGTTGTGGGTACACGTAATCCAACCAGCCCCATTTGTCTTCAGTGGTGCCGTTAAATAGGCCAAAGTAAGCTTCTTGCATCACTTTCGTGATTGGCCCACGTTTGCCCTCTCCAACCGTAATTTGGTCTACGCTCCGTACTGGGACGATTTCGGCGGCGGTGCCAGTCATAAAAATTTCGTCAGCAAGGTAGAGAGCTTCACGCGCAATGTTTACTTCACGCACTTTGTAACCCATCTCTTTAGCCAGCGTCATGATCGAATCACGCGTGATACCCGGCAAGATGGAGCTGGTGGTTGGTGGCGTGAGCAGCACACCGTTTTTGATGACGAAAATGTTTTCGCCTGCACCTTCAGATAAATAACCATCCACGCTTAAGGCGATACCTTCGGCATAGCCATGACGACGAGCTTCACCACCGACAAGCAGAGACGATAAATAGTTACCACCCGCTTTGGCTGCGGTTGGAATGGTGTTTGGCGCAGCGCGATGCCAGCTAGAAACCATCGCATCCACACCATTTTCTAGCGCTTCATCACCTAAGTAAGCACCCCAAGGGAAGGCGGCAATGATTAACTCCATTTCAGTGTTCACTGGGGGGCAAACGCCAAGGCCGACGTTGCCAACAAAGCCAAGTGGGCGAATGTAGGCTGAATCCAGTTTATTGACGCGCAATGTTTCACGTGTCGCTTCCATGATCTCTTCTATCGTATAGGGGATAGGGAAACGGTAAATTTTTGCTGAATCTTTCAGGCGTTGAGCGTGCTCTTTATGACGGAAGACGATTGGACCTTTAGGAGTGTTATAACAACGCACACCTTCAAACACCGAGGTGCCGTAGTGCATTGCGTGTGTCAGTACATGAACGTTTGCATTTGCCCACGGAACCATTTCACCGTTGAACCAAATGTAATCTGCAGTTTTTGTTGCCATTTATTGCCTTCCTTATGCACAAATCTTTTGTTGTAAATTGTTATTCGGTAGTTCGTTATTTTTTATTGGGGTGACATCGACACTGCGAATATCCCATAATTTTTCAATTTGATTGATCAGTGTGCTGATGGGGCGATCACTATCAACAATGATTTCAACACTGGCGACTTTGCTGGCGTGGTTTTGCGTTGCGGCCACTTGTTTTATCACAAATCCACGATGGCGAATCACGCGCAGAACACGCTCTAATAGCACCGGTTTATCATCGGCTTTGATGTCTAATAGGTATCTATCCATTAGGTGTTCTCCAACATATCACTATTTGAGGCGCCCGGTGGTACAAGCGGCCATACGTTTTCTTCTTCATCAATCAAAACGTGAAGCAGATAAGCTGTTTTGCTGGCCAGCATTTCTTTAAGTGCTGGTTCAACTTCTTCTTTTTTGGTGATGGTTTTGCCAGGAATATCGAACGCCTTAGCTAGCATCACGAAATCTGGGTTGTCATCCAAAATCGTTTCACTATGGCGGCCATCAAAGAACAGCGATTGCCATTGGCGCACCATACCCAAACGATGGTTGTTCAGTAGTACCATCTTGACCGGGATTTGGCGGCGCTTGAGCGTACCAAGTTCTTGAACATTCATCATGAACGAGCCATCCCCGGAAATGAGAATGGATTGATCATCTGGGCGAGCAACGGCAGCACCCATTGAGGCGGGCAACCCAAAGCCCATAGTTCCAAGGCCAGCTGAGGTGATGAAGTTCTGTGGAGCACGCGGCTGAATGTGCTGCGCGGCCCACATTTGATGTTGGCCAACGTCGGTTGAGACGATGGCTGAATCGGGCATCATGTCGGACAGTTGTTTGAGTAACAATGGTGCAAAAATGAGATCGCCCGGGTGGTCATAGCGCCACTTAAAGCCACTGCGCAAACTTTCACTGTGGTGAACCCACGGTGCGATATCACGCGTCAGTTCCAGTTGTGGAAGAATGAGATTGATGTCACCACGTAGTGACGCATTGGCGATACGGAGTTTATTAAACTCGGCCGCATCGATATCGATATGAATCACTTTGGCGTGTGGTGCAAAAGTATCCAGTTTTCCCGTTACTCGGTCATCAAAGCGCGCTCCAACCACAATCAACAAATCACACTCTTGAACGACCAAGTTTGCCGCCTTAGTCCCGTGCATACCAAGCATGCCAAGGTAATGCGGATCATGACGCTCAATCGTGCCCAAGCCTTTTAAGGTGCTTACTGATGGCATCGGATTGAGGCGTAAAAACTCGCGTACGGAATCGGTCGCTTTGGCCAATTGAACGCCACCGCCAACATACAATACAGGACGAGAGCTTTGTGAAAGCAGTTGTTGCGCTGCGTGAAGCTGCTCTTGGCTGGCAACTGGCATGGCTGGCGCAGTGAACGCAGGTAGCTCAGTCACGGGGGTTTTTGCCAGTTGTACATCTTTGGCGATATCCACAATCACCGGGCCGGGGCGACCCGCTTTCGCTACTTCAAAGGCTTCGGCAAGGGTGGGTGCGAGATCGTGGATATCGGTAACGAGGTAGCTGTGTTTGGTGCAAGAGAGTGACATACCAATCACGTCCATCTCTTGAAAAGCATCGGTACCAATGTGTGAGCTTGCGACTTGGCCGGTGATGGCGACGAGGGGGATTGAGTCAAGAAATGCATCGGCAAGACCGGTGACCAAATTGGTCGCTCCGGGTCCTGAGGTGGCCATGCACACCGCGACATCTTGTGTCGAGCGCGCCATGCCAATCGCCGCCATGGCTGCACCTTGTTCGTGGCGACAGAGAATGTGTTCTACACCGCCATCGTATAATGCATCATAGATTGGCATAATAGCGCCGCCGGGATAACCAAAAACGGTTTTGATTCCCTGCTGCTTTAATGCGGCTACAACCAGTTGTGCTCCTGTCATCGTAACCCTCCCAAACTGTGTATGGCACAGTAAACCATGTTGTGTTTGCACTTCATGTGCGCTCCCATTCTTCCTGTCATATCGGGTTGGATAATCGCCAACCAGTATGAACTTTTTAGTTTAATAGTTGTAAAAAAACCCCCGGACTTTTCAGTGCGGGGGTCTTTTGAATCTGGTGGTTATTTTGCGCCCACTAGCCCCCGCGCGGAATCAATAATGACCACGATAATCAGGCTTAGCAGTAGGTTAATGTGAGCGTTCAAATTCATCACTTAATTCTTAAAATAGTTGGCGTAATATCTTACGAAATTGTTTGCGTCTCTAGTGGTAACACACAATTCCGTTAAATGACAAGCAAAAACTCATTCTTTTTTCACATTCTTTCAGCATCACAACAAGCTATATAACAATCTCTCGTGTGCAAATAAGGGCGCAGAAACAGAACGAACACTTTTTAAACAACCACAAAGGAATGAAATGGGACTCGCAATTATTCACAGCCGAGCCAGTGTTGGCGTGCAAGCACCGACAGTGACAGTTGAAGTACATATTAGCAATGGTATGCCCGGTTTTACGTTGGTCGGCTTGCCAGAAACGACGGTTAAAGAGTCTCGTGATCGCGTGCGCAGCGCTATCATTAATTCCCGCTTTGAGTTTCCCGCCAAGCGTATCACGGTCAATCTAGCCCCTGCGGATCTCCCCAAAGAGGGCGGTCGATTTGATTTACCGATCGCGTTGGGTATTTTGGCGGCCTCACAGCAGATAGCGCTAACGAAGTTAGATGGGTATGAGTTTATTGGTGAATTAGCCTTATCTGGTGAGTTGCGTCCTGTTAAAGGTGTATTACCCGCCGCTTTAGCTGCGAATCGAGCCAAGCGCTGTTTGGTTGTGCCTCATGGTAATGGTGATCAAGCTGCGTTAGTGGCAAAGGATCAGCATAAATCGGCGCAAACACTGCTTGAGGTGTGTGCTGATTTGTGTGGCCAGCAAATCCTCTCTCTTTTTCAAACCGAACCTAAACCATGCCGAGCGAAAAATACTCGCGATCTGCAAGATATCATTGGTCAACAGCAAGGAAAGCGAGCGTTAGAAATCGCAGCTGCGGGCAACCATAACCTGCTTTTTCTCGGTCCACCCGGAACGGGTAAAACCATGCTTGCCTCTCGGTTGTGTGATTTATTACCAGAAATGAATGAAGATGAAGCGATGGAAACTGCTTCGGTTGCTTCTCTGACTCCACAAGACATCAACCAGCACAACTGGAAGCAAAGGCCATTTCGCTCGCCTCATCATTCCAGTTCAATGGCGGCGCTGGTCGGTGGCGGTTCTATTCCGAGGCCGGGGGAAATTTCTTTGGCACACAATGGGTTATTGTTTCTTGATGAAATGCCGGAATTTGAACGAAAAGTGCTCGACTCATTGCGTGAGCCATTAGAGTCAGGTGAAATTATTATTTCAAGAGCGCAAGGCAAAACTCGTTTTCCAGCTCGCTTTCAATTAGTGGGGGCGTTGAACCCCAGCCCAACTGGTTATTACGAAGGCACGCAAGCCAGAGCCAACCCGCAGAGTATTTTGCGCTATTTGGGACGCTTATCGGGGCCACTGCTTGATCGCTTTGACATGTCGATAGAAATCCCCTCGCTTCCCAAAGGAATGCTGGCAAATGGCGGCGAAAGAGGTGAAGCAACGGCTGTGGTTAAAGAAAGAGTGTTGATTGCTCGTGAACGGATGGTGATTCGTAATGGCAAGGTTAATGCTTTGTTGGGGAGCCGAGAAATTGAACAGTATTGCCCTTTAACTAAGGCTGACGCCGAATTTTTGGAAAATGCACTGCACCGCCTAGGGCTCTCCATCCGCGCGTATCATCGCATTATCAAAGTGGCGCGTACGATTGCGGATTTAGAAGGGGCCGAGCAGATTGCTAAGCCCCATCTAGCGGAAGCACTCGGCTATCGAGCGATGGACCGCTTGTTGAAACAACTGACCGCACAAGCGGTGTAATGAACTTAAAATTGGTAATTTAACCCTAGCGCTGTAAAGAGAGACGATTCGTCGTAAAACGAGAGGTTTGAGCTCGATTGGTTATAACCGGCTAAAGCGATTAATGACCAATCATCCCAATCCATAAATTGACTGTATTCGTACGCGAAGAATAGGCTCAGTTCATCGTCATTACGCACAGTGTGATTAAACAGTGAATTTCCACCTTGATAGTCGCGCTTGGTATAACCAGCGGTCAGCGCCAGTTTATGGCGATTGATAAACGTGAAGTAGGAGAGATCGGCGGCGTAAGAGTGATGAGTATTGGCGTCGCCATCCGCTTGGTGGTTGATATAAGTGATGGAGGGCTGTAACAAACTGGTTGGGCTCAGAGAGTAACGGTACTGCCCTTTTAGGTAGTAACTTTTACCATCACGAGCCAGTTCAGGGCTTGGAAACTGATCGTTGTCGATCTCTTTGGTCGCGTAAGCGACATCGATAGTCCATGGGCTGCCTTGAATACTATTGAATGTTAATCGGTAGGCATTTCCTGACTCATCGGTTTCTTGGCGCTGACTGTTGAGTTGGTAAGGATTGGCCCAGGTTTTTCCAGACATCACGGTCGGCAAAAAAGCCACATCAACCACGGTGCCTGTCTCCATCTCATATTGATACCCCAACTGAAGCGCTAAAGTGCCGACGGCAATATCATCACGTGAGGTGCCTAGATAAACCTGTTGTTGACGTTTGTCCCCGAAGGTGTAAGCAAGGTTACCCAAAGGCCCAACGGCAAAGTTTGACTGCGTGCTACTCTTTGTTTCGAGTGATGTAATACGTTCATCACCGTTCGTATCAAATTGAGATTGAGAAGATGCAAAAATAGTATTAATGGCAATCTCACCACTTAAACCTGTTTCTGGAGCCAGTTCGGCAGATACATGAAAAGCCAGAGCGCTAACAAGCGTCATGGACAGGTATTTATTCATTAGGAGTTTCCATACTTTGATTCAATAGTGGTTAAGTATATGAATAAACTTGGATGACGACACGATAAAACTAATCTGACCGTTTTATGAATGAAGGGTGAGCTTTGTCTTAAGCATACACAGTTTTGTGCTGCGATGGCTTGTGTTTCAATATTGGTTGTATGAGAAAGCGCTGCAAGGTTGAACTTGATTAAGTAAAAATGAGGAGCCGTTGCTCCTCATTTTTGAATGATTACTTGGTCAGTAGGTAATTGACCAGTTCGAAGTATTCATTGGTCGATTTAACACCTTGTCCCTGCACCAAATAATGATTGTTAACCACGACAGCAGGCACACCTGAAAGGCCGCTTTCTTGGAACTGTTTGTCAAAGCGGCGCACCATTGAATCGACGGCAAAACCATTAAAGGCGGCATCAAATTTTGCCGCATCAATACCTTCGTCTAGGAAGATTTGACGTAGATCCGCATCATCTCTTGGTGGTTTACGCATCGTGTGGATGCGGTTAAACATCACGGGCACCATTTTGTCTTCAACTTTGAGGGCAAGCATGGTGGCGTAAGCTTTACTCATTGATTTACCCATAGAGCCACCCATAAAAGAAACATGGTTTTTCTGCAGAGTAACCCCTTGTGGGAGCTGCTTTTTCAGTTGGGCGATGATCGGCTCAAAGGTATTGCAGTGTGGGCAGTAAAAGGAGAAAAACTCCGTCACGGTTGGATTTTTAGAGGGTTCAAGATCAAGCACTTTATAATGCTCACCTTCTTTAAATTGGGCCGCATGAGCCGATAAGCTCAGCAGTAAGGTTGCAACCAGTGCAAACAGCTTCTTCATTGTGTACTCCATTTATTGCTTCAAGGTGACTTACCATTGTGGCATTAGTGAGAGCGTAGGCTCGTCTAATGCTGCTATTTGTTCTTTAAACGCAAGCACTTGGCTTTCCCAATATTTAGGGTCATTAAACCAAGGGAAGGCGAGTGGAAAAGCAGGGTCCTGCCATCGTTTGGCCAACCATGCCATGTAATGCACCATTCGTAGACCGCGTAACGGTTCAATTAGTTTCAATTCGGCTGGATTAAAATCGTGAAACTCTTGATACGACTCTAAGATAATGTCCAACTGCATTCGCTTATCTTGCAATTCGCCATTGAGTAGCATCCACAAATCCTGTACTGCTGGTCCATTGCGAGCATCGTCTAAATCGACAAACATGGGCCCATCTCGCCACAAAATATTGCCTGGATGGCAATCACCATGCAAGCGGATGGCCGCGGATTTTGCTGGCCATTGCTGTTCAATTTTGTTGATCAATAACGATAAGTCACTGAAAAAGGTATTTTGCAAGTGCTGAGGTATAAAGGACGCATTTTCCAATAGCTGTTTGGGTTGATAAAGATACTCATCTAAGCTGATGGTCGGGCGATGAACAAATGTACGAGTGGCACTGATGTGATGAATGCGTCCAAGAAATCGGCCCACGCCTTCTAATTGGTCCATATTGTCCACTTCAAACTGCCGCCCACCCACACTGTTAAACAGCGCGAAATGATAGCCCTGATAGTGATGTAAGGTTGCCCCGTTGATGAGTAATGGCTCAGCAATCGGAATTTCCGCCGCGTACAGCTCGCGTGTGAAATCGTGCTCCTCTTGAATTTGCTCAACACTCCAGCGCTGAGGTCGATAGAATTTCACCACATAGCGTTGGCGTTCTTCATCGATGAATTGATAAACGCGGTTTTCGTAACTGTTGAGTGCCAGAAATCCTGATTCAGCACGAATGCCGATGCTTTCTAAGGCATACCACATGGTATCAGGGGTGAGTGCATCAAAATGGAAAGAAGCTTTGGTCATGATTAAAAAGGGCCCATTACTGAGCCCTTTTCCATTCGTTACGAAGTTAGAGTTTATTAATAAACCGACTCTCAACTTCTATCGTGAATTGGTTACTGTCCGTGAGTATAAACTGAATCGTCGCTATAGGAGAGCTGAGTTTGTCAGGAGCGACGCCAAGGCTGGTTGGTAGGTTCAATACCTCTCCTGGTTTGACTTGAATGGTTTGTTTACCATACCAAGAGACGTCCGATAGCCCTTTCACGTCAAGCTTATACTCTTGCGTTTGCTGAGTTTTGTTGATGACTTTCAAGGTGTAAGTGTTCTCAATTTCACCATTGCTGTTGGTTTTAAATAGCTGGTTTCTATCACGCAATACACTTAAGCCGACCGGATCAACACTGGCTACTTGAGCGATGAATAAGCCAAACATCACCAGCAGTACCGTGCCATAACCGAGTAATTTAGGCCTGAGTATTTTGGTGTGGTGGCCGGAGAGGCGGTGCTCCGTGGTATAGCTGATGAGCCCTTTTTCATAGCCCATACGTTCCATCGTGGTATCGCACGCATCAATACAAGCGCCGCAGTTAATGCATTCGTACTGCAAGCCATCACGAATATCGATGCCAGTCGGACACACTTGTACGCACAAATCACAATCAATGCAGTCACCTAAACCGAGTGCTCTGTGATCGGCTTTACGAGCGCGTGGCCCACGAGTTTCACCGCGTTTGCTGTCATAGCCAACAATAAAGGTATCTTTGTCAAACATCGCAGACTGAAAGCGAGCATAAGGACACATATGGATGCAGACGATCGAACGCATCCAGCCTGCATTGCCGTAAGTACAAAGGGTGAAAAAGAGTACCCAGAAGACGGGCCAGAAACTTTCATCGAGTGTGAAAAAGTTCACCACGAGTTCGCGTACCGGGACGAAATAGCCGACAAAAGTAAAACCAGTACCGAGTGCAATCGCCAGCCAAGCAATGTGTTTGATGGCTTTTCTTATAGCAAGATTGGCTGTGAGTTTTCCTGAGTCCTGCTTGCGGCGTTTATTGGCGGCGCCTTCGAGTTTTTCTTCAAACCAAATGTAGATAAATGTCCACACAGTTTGCGGGCACAGATAGCCACACCAGACACGGCCAAGAAAAGTGGTAATAAAAAACAGGCCGAATGCCGCAATCATAAATAACAGGGCAAGTAGAGTGAGGTCTTGTGGATAAAGTGTGGTGCCGAAAAAGTTAAATTGCTGGTGGCCGATATCGAGCAAAATTGCTTGACGATCACCATAAGAGATCCACGGTACCAAAGTAAAAAGCAGTAATAAAAACCAGCCGCCATAACGGCGGAGTTGTTGATAAGTACCTTTACTTTCGCGCACATAAATACGGTTGCTGGGGTTAAAACGGTCACCGTTGCCTTTGTGAGTTTTGGGGTTGAATATTTTAGGAGTCACATCCTTTATATCGATTTTGTCCTGACTCATGAAATGATCCTTGTTGGGCTGTAAGGTGTGATTTCTTTTAGTTCACACTCTGCGACATTGCTGTTTTCTCTTTGGGTACAATACCAAGATGAGAAATTATCATTGTTCAATCTTTATTTATTAAGCGGCAAGTATAACGCCAATAACAATTTTATTTCTTTAACACTATCAACCTTTAACAATAAAGCCTCAACTCGTGAGGCTTATCGCTAATAATAAAAAAGCGACCTAATAAGGCCGCTATCTTGATCACTATCACAGGGGCTACATCATTTTATGATGCCACGCGCGCGTAAAATGGCTGTTTTAAAATCATCTTCCTGATCTTTCTTCAGGCCTGGAATCATTTCGTCTTTGGCGCTGTTGCGCATTTTTAGATGGTAGATCAATACATCATCTGTAAGCGCTTCTAATGGTCCTTTATAACCCGCTTCTTGAGCCAGTTTGGTGATGAATTGCATTAAGTTGAGCTGCTGATCTTTTTGCCATTCAGGCGCAAGTAGTTCAATTAGCTCTTCAATTCGATGACATTGCATTCTCTTTTCCCCAATTTTTATAAGTATTTTGAGTAAAGGTATCAAATTGCGGATTGAAGTCCAATTGAGCGCAAAGAAAAAGCGCAGGGTTTAGCTGCGCTTTTTAATTACGCTGCCTGAACAACATTAGTTGTGCTCGATGCAGTAAGGGCATTTTTTTCAACTAAAGTCATTGCTGGAGCGACTTTTTTTGTAGTCGGAGCAGCAGCAAAACCACTACGACGACGCATTGCACTACGGTTTGTGTGCGAAAACCTGACAGCTGTTGGGCGCATTCATTAACCTAACGGTCAGGCACATCCATTGCCAATCTAATGGCCTGAATCACCATGAGTTGAGCTTCATAATTGAAGTGTGGCTCTTCTGGCTCTCGCCAATCCAAATAATGATTCAGGAATAACGATATGCTTTCATATCGTAGTTAGATTAGCACCAAGTTTTGAATTGATCGATAGTTGAACGATTGTTGAGATGAATATTCCTGCAAATAAAGCTTAAAATTGTGTGAGATGCTTGGTTGAGTTTGTCATCTGATCGGCATTACATCGCGTTTTGTTAAATAGGAGGTACCTATGTCGTTTACAAAAAACTCGCGCTTTATCGCTCTCCTTGATACCCGTTTCGTTACGAAATTTGTATTTAGGCTTACAGTTGTAAGCTGAGGTGTGCAATACTAAGCCCACATTTTATTGCTTTTGGTATGGTGTTTATGTCTGCTGTTGACAATGACGGCTATGGTGCTGGTGAAGAACGGGCGAATGCACTGAGTCATGGTTTGGGGCTATTACTTAGTTTTGTCGGTTTAGTCTTGCTGCTGATCAAGGCAACAAGTGCGCAGGCCGATGCATTGACTTATATCAGCATGAGTCTCTATGGTGGCAGCATGATAGCGTTATTCCTTGCTTCAACGCTGTATCACTCCGTTGCGACACCGAAAGCCAAACGCTGGCTAAAAACGTTCGACCACTGTGCCATTTATCTACTGATTGCCGGAAGTTACACACCCTTTTTGTTGGTCAGCCTTCGCACTCCTTTGGCGATAGGTCTTATGGTGGTGATCTGGCTGCTGGCGCTGCTCGGTATCATTATGAAAATTGCCTTTGTCTACCGTTTTAAAAAGTTCTCACTAGTGACTTATTTGGCGATGGGGTGGTTATCCTTGGTTGTGATCTACCAACTGGCCCTCAATATCGAGGTCGGTGGTTTGGTGCTACTTGCTGTTGGTGGTTTGGTCTATTCGCTCGGGGTGATTTTTTATGTAGCGAAACGCATTCCCTATAACCATGCGATTTGGCATTTATTCGTGCTAGGTGGCAGTACTTGTCACTTTTTTGCGGTTTACCTTTTTGTTCACCCAGTAAGTGCTTAACGCATCTCAACCCGCTCAATGTTGGCCGAAATTTGATAGCCTTGCTGGCGATCAACCTGAAGGGTAAGCGGCTTTCCTTGCGCTTGAGTTTGTGGGCGTAAATAGCTATCAGCCATCCGTTTAATGGATTGCCAAATGGGTAACTGCTGAGTGAACAATGGTTGACCTTGCTCGTCATAAAGAGTAATGCTGAGCACTACCGCAATGACAGATTGCGAGCTTTGATTGGTGATGGCTGTTGGGATAACGAGTGTATCTCCTTGGTAGTAAGCCGCGCCGAGTACCACTTCCACTCCAGAATCTGACAGTTGTAAAATCGGTTTTTCACTCCCCATCTCAAAGGTGGTTGCTCGGGCTTTTTGAGCAATAGGGGCCGCGTGAATGACGGTTTCCGGCGACATTGATTGCGGTTCAACATATTGCCATGTGAAATCATCATTGAGTTTCACTTGGCGGCCATCTTCTAAGGTCAGAACTTGCGCGCAAGATGCTGCGCTTGCTGTCATGCTTAACAGCATCATTATCACAGGTATTGTCTTCATCTTAACGTCGCCAAAATGCAGGGAAAAACAGAACGATAATCGTCAAAATTTCTAAACGCCCCATCAACATCCCTAAGCTCAGAACCCACTTTGCTGCGTCAGGCAGTGGTGCGAAGTTGCCCGTTGGACCAATCACCGAGCCCATTCCGGGACCAACGTTGGCCACTGCTGTGATGGAACCTGAAATGCTGGTGACAGGGTCAAGGCCCATTGCACTGAGCGCGCCTGCGATAGCAATGACAGTGATGAAAAAGGTTAAACCAAAAGCGACGACTGAGCGGACAATATCATCATTAACCGGACGATGATTATAGCGCTGTACGAAGATGCCTGATGGATGGACCAACTTCATAATTTGTTTATTGAGCAGCGTCATCGCAATTTGGAAGCGGAACACTTTAATCCCACCAGAGGTTGAGCCGGAACAAGCTCCTGCTGCCATTAAGAAGATAAACAGTGTGCTTGGCAGTGCGCCCCAGGCGGTGAAATCTTCCAAACCAAAACCAGTAGTCGTGACCACTGAAACGATATTAAACATCGCCACTCGCAGAGCGTCCAACCAGTAGTAGCCTAGTTTGAGATTCAGCCACAACGCAATGATGAGACTGGCAATTAGGAAAAGATAAGCAAATCCGCGAACTTGTGCGTCTTTTATGATCACTTTGATATTTTGTTTTCGGGCCGCAGCAACAAACAGTAGAAAGGGCAAGCCCCCCAAAAACATAAACAGCGTTGCTACCCAATGTGCACCGTTTGAGAAGTGGTTCATCGAACCGTCGGAGGTGGAATATCCACCAGTCGACAAGGTGGTGAATGAGTGGTTGATCGCTTCAAAAAGCGTCATGCCAGTGAGGATATAGCCAATCAAGCACAGTAAGGTCAGTACCAAATAGACCAGCACAATATTTTTCGCGACAGTTTTGGCGCGTGGGCTACTTTTATCGGACCAATCAGACGATTCGGTTTGGAACAGTTTCATCCCACCCACATTGAGCATTGGTAATACCGCTACCGCCATTACGATAAACCCAACCCCACCAAGCCATTGCAGAATAGAACGCCACAACAAGATGCTGGGCGGCATATTATCAAGGCCACTGAGCACGGTTGAACCTGTAGTGGTTAACCCTGACATAGTTTCAAAGTAGGCGTCGGTAAAGCTGATGTGGTTGATAAAGACGAAAGGGAGCGCCGCGAAAGCGCTGGCAACCGTCCACACTAAGCTGGTGATGAGAAACATATCGCGCACGCTGAGCTTAAAGTGCGCGGTACGCCCTAAGCTTAAGCAGGTAAAGGCGACAATATGAGTGATGATGACCGCTTGAGCAAAATCAAGGAAGCCACCCGTACCGGTAAAAAAAGCGACCAGTGTCGGCACATACATAAATAGGGCGAGCTTAGATAGCACGAGTCCTATAACGAATGAAATGGGGCGTAAATTCAGCATGACGCCAATGACCTATAGGAAAAATGGGCTAGGTTGGAACAAGGCTTCCACATCGGGCACGTACTTTTTATCCACTAAGAACATCACCACGTGATCATCTTGCTCGATAATAGTGCGGTCATGGGCGATTAACACTTCTTCACCACGCACAATCGCGCCAATGGTTGTGCCCGGTGGCAGTTTAATATCACCCACTGCGCGTCCCACCACTTTAGAGGTGTTTTGGTCGCCATGTGCAATTGCCTCAATCGCTTCTGCCGCGCCACGGCGTAGCGAAGAGACGTTAACGATATCGGCACGACGTACGTGAGTCAGCAGTGCGGAAATGGTGGCTTGTTGGGGTGAAATCGCGACATCAATCACGCCGCCTTGTACGAGGTCGACATACGCGCCACGCTGGATAAGTACCATCACTTTTTTCGCGCCCATACGCTTGGCGAGCATGGCGGACATGATGTTGGTTTCATCTTCGTTGGTGAGCGCAATAAATACATCGACTTGGTCGATGTTCTCTTCGGCTAGCAGCTCTTGGTCCGCTGCATCACCACAAAATACTATGGTGTTTTCTAACTCTTCCGATAACTGCTCTGCACGTGGGTAATTACGCTCAATCAGTTTAACGCTGTAGCTGTGCTCTAAACGTTTAGCTAAGCTTGCCCCAATGTTACCCCCGCCAACAATCATGATACGACGATAGGTTTTTTCCAGCCGCTGTAGCTCACTCATGACCGAGCGAATATGATTACTGGCTGCCACGAAGAACACTTCATCGTCAGCTTCAATAATGGTAGTGCCTTGCGGGCGAATCGGCCGACCTTGGCGGAAAATGGCCGCGACGCGGGTATCAATGTGCGGCATGTGTTCACGTAGCGCTGAAAGAGCATTACCCACCAATGGCCCGCCGTAGTAAGCTTTCACAGCCACTAGGCTCACTTTCTCTTCGGCAAAACTCACTACTTGCAGTGCGCCGGGGTATTGGATCAACCGTTCAATATAGCTCGTCACTAGCTCTTCAGGGGCAATGAGGTGATCCACCGGGATCGCGCCTGACTGAAACAAAGTCTCTTTTTCAAGCAGATATTCAGGAGAACGAATACGCGCAATTCGGTTGGGCGTATTAAACAAAGAGAACGCCACCTGGCATGCCGCCATGTTGGTTTCGTCGGTATTGGTGACCGCAACCAGCATGTCCGCGTCCTGTGCGCCCGCTTCACGCAGTACATCAGGGTGGCTGGCGTGGCCATGAATCACCCGCAAATCGTACTTGTCTTGCAGCTCGCGCAAGCGGTCACTATTTTTGTCGACAATGGTGATGTCATTGTTCTCGCCGACCAAGTTTTCGGCCAGTGTGCCACCGACCTGACCTGCACCAAGAATAATGATTTTCATACTCTGTTCTCTTTCTACCTGCCGAATATCGGCCACTGAAAAGGCAGCAATAATGCTGCCAATGTGCGTCGAATTTACGCTTGTTTGGTTAATACTGCGTAGTAAAAACCGTCCATATCTTCTTCTCCGGGGAGTATCTGACGCCCCGGCTGCTCACGATCGGAACCCACTAATTGAGCGTTATGAGTTCGTTCTAAGAAGGCTTTGACCTGCAAGCTGTTTTCTTGTGGAGTGACTGAGCAGGTCGCGTAAACCATAGTGCCACCGACTTTTAATTGCTTCCACATTGCGTCCAGTATTTCGCTTTGTAATTGAGCCAATGCCTCAATATCGCTACCACGACGTAGCCATTTGATGTCTGGATGACGGCGAATAACCCCAGTGGCAGAGCAAGGTGCATCTAATAAAATTCGGTCAAATTGTTCGCCATGCCACCACTCTTCAGGGTAACGAGCATCACCGCAGATCACATCAGCGCGAAGTTGCAGGCGTTCTAAGTTGTCATAGACGCGTTCAAGGCGGGTTGCATCGCTGTCAATCGCAACCACTTCAGTATCGTGTGTGTGTTCCAAGATGTGCGCGGTTTTACCCCCTGGGGCGGCGCAGCAATCTAAAATCAGCTCGCCTGCTTTAGGTTGAAGGTAGTCAATCGCTAACTGCGCAGCGGCATCTTGCACCGATACCCAACCACGATCAAAACCGGGTAAAAGCGTTACATCGCAAGGTGCAGCGAGTTTTATTGCGTCGGCGGCGTGAGAGTGCACGCTGCACTCGATATTTTCGCTAGCTAGTAGTGCAAGATATTCATCACGAGTGTGGTGCTGACGGTTGACGCGCAACCACATTGGCGCTTTTTGATTGTTCGCTTGCACAACCGTTTCCCACTGTTCTGGGTACGCTTGTTGTAACAGTTTAAGTAGCCAACTTGGGTGGCCATATTTGCCTGCGTTGTGGCTAACGGCGATAGCGTCCAGTGCTTCTTGATCGCGCAAGTAGCTGCGCAATACGGCGTTGATTAGCCCACCTAAATTTTCACCGCGCAATGTTTTAGTGCCTTCAACCGTCTCGGCTACTGCGGCGTGAGCGGGAATGCGCATAAAGCTCAATTGGTAGATACCAACTAAAATAAGATGGTGAAAAACCCGCTTTTTCCCTTTCAGTGGGTTGTCCATTAGCTCATTGGCAATGGATTCCAAACGAGGCAAATAACGCAAAGCCCCATAGCAGATCTCTTGCAACAGAGCGTGGTCTCTTGGGCGGATGGTTTTTTGCGCCGCAGGAAGTGCGTGAGAAAGTGAGTGGCCTTTATCAACCACTTGAAACAACACGTTAGCCGCAGCTGCGCGAACATTCATAGAAGTACCGACTTTAAATAAATGAAAATCAATGAGGGCATCTCTGCCCTCGTTAAGGTTTAGCTAAGTTGTGTGCCGACTTCAAACCAGCTTGCGCGCGAATTGAGAATGTCTTGCACTGACATCGCTTTTTTGCCCGGCACCTGCAACTGCTCAAGCACCAGTAAGCCGTTGCCGGTTGCCACATAAATACCCGATTTATCGGCTTGAACAATCGTGCCTGCAGGGTGGTCGCTGGTTTGTGCTTCAACGCGACTTTGCCACACTTTAATGCTGTTCTCAGCCACATAAAAATGGCTCATTGGCCATGGATTAAAAGCACGCACGCAGCGTTCAATAAAAGCAGCATCCGCTGACCAATCGATTTTGGCTTCTTCTTTGCTAAGTTTTTGTGCGTAGTTAGCCAATGTATCATCTTGTTGAGTGGCAATCGCTTTGCCACTAGCGATATCGGCGATGCATTCTACCAACGCTTGTGGGCCTAACTCGGCCAGTTTGTCATACATAGAAGCGCTGGTGTCTGTTGCCTCAATCGGCAGCTTAGCAATTTTTAGCATATCGCCCGTATCTAGGCCGACATCCATTTGCATGATGGTTACACCCGTTTCACTGTCTCCCGCCCAGATCGAGCGTTGGATCGGTGCGGCACCACGCCACCGTGGCAGAATGGAACCGTGTACGTTAATACAGCCAAGCCTTGGCATATCAAGTACGGCTTTCGGTAGCAGTAATCCGTAGGCGACCACTACCATTAAATCCGCGTTGAGATCGGCGAGCGCTTGCTTGGCTTCGTCGCTCTTAAAGTTCTCTGGTTGATACACAGCAATATTGTGCTCAACGGCCATCTGTTTCACTGGGCTGGCGGTCAGTTTTTTACCGCGCCCTGCCGGGCTATCTGGTTTAGTGTACACCGCGATAACCTCATGCTCCGAAGACAACAACGCCGCCAAATGACGGGCGGCGAAGTCCGGAGTACCTGCAAACACAATGCGTAATGATTGGCTCAAGGTAACCTCACTTAAGTTAGTTTTTTTCGTTATAGCGTTTGATTTTCTCTAGCTTATCTCTAATACGCTTACGCTTTAATGGCGAAAGGTAATCCACAAACAATTTGCCTTGTAAGTGATCAAGCTCGTGTTGAACACAAATGGCTAAAAGGTCATCCGCTTCAAATGAGAATTCGTTGCCATCACGATCTAACGCTTTGACTGTGACTTCTGCTGCGCGAGGAACAAGGGCGCGTGAGCCCGGGACCGACAGACAGCCTTCTTCAATGCCATCTTCACCGCGTTTCTCTAAGATTTCAGGGTTAATCAGAACCATTGGCTGGTCGCGACTCTCTGAAATATCGATCACAACGATGCGTTGGTGAATATCGACTTGCGTTGCGGCAAGGCCGATACCGTCCTCGTCGTACATAGTCTCAATCATGTCATCGACGATTTTTTGGATCTCAGGTGTCACTTTCTCTACCGGTTTTGCCACGGTACGAAGACGATCATCTGGGAATGTTAATACTTGTAATACAGACATATACACTCGAAATATTGAACTGTGCCGAAACAGCTTAAAGCTTGTTGGCTCAATTCTAGACATTTTATGACCCAAATGACAGCATCCAAATGTTAATAATCTGATTCATCCTTACTTATTTCGGCCAAGGAACAGAGGTCATGTTACGATTTATTCGTTATTTAGTGTGTGTGTTTTTACCGTTGTCACTGGTCGTTAATGCGTTGGCGGCGGAAGATATGGCGCTTACCGTCAAAGCAAATGCCCCGCAGACATACACGGTCGTCAAAGGAGATACCTTGTGGGATATTTCTGCGCTCTATCTTGATAACCCATGGTTGTGGCCACGTTTATGGCAAATTAACCCAGAGATCGATAACCCGCATTTGATTTATCCCGGCGATAAGCTGACCTTAGTCTGGCGTAACGGACAGCCAGTGTTGAGTTTAAAACCTATGGTCAAGTTGAGTCCGAAAGTGCGTGTGCTTGAGAAAAAAGCGGTTCCGACGGTGCAAGAGGGATTAGTGTTGCCGTATCTGCATACGGATCGCTTACTGGATAAGCAAACATTACAAGAAAGCCAGCGTGTGCTCGGTGCCAGCGACGGTAAACAATATCTGACGGCGCAAGATACGCTCTACATAAGCGGGCAACAGACTCACCCCAAATGGGGTATTTATCGTGAAATTGCTGAGTTTTCTCGTCATGATGCTGCCGCGAAAAATAAAACTATGGTTGCTTTGCGTTTGATTGCTTCTGGTGAATTAGTCTCCGCCGATGAGGCTTTTAGCGGGCTAACCATCACCGCACAGCAACAAGAGATAAGAGTCAATGATATTGCCCTGCCTGAAGTGGGCGTCGAAACCTTAATGCTTTCAACCACTTTTTTCCCATCGCCATCGCGACTACAAGCTGAAACGCATATCCTCGGATCGTTGGAGGGTAGTGAGTATTCGGCGCAGAATCAGGTAGTTGTGATCGATAAAGGCCTTGCAGATCAACTGCGTCAAGGGACGATGTTTGATTTGATTCAAGCCGGTTCTAAAGTATCTGGAAAGAGAGGACAGCACCAACAGAACCTTGATGAAACCCTGCAATTACCAAGCAGCTTGGTGGGCAGTTTGATGGTCATTCGACCTTATGAACATTTTAGTTTGGCTTTGATTACCGATAGCCTCGTGCCGATTGGTAAAAGTGTAATCGCGGTTTCGCCGCTCAAACCAGAGCTAACAATCGAGCTAAATGAACAAGCCGATACGGATCCGATGGTTAAGGATGATACCGTAAGCTGATGGAGCAGAACGAATTAGCGGCGTGGCTAGCATTCAGCTTTGTGCCCAAATTGGGTGGCAAGAAACTTTCTCGCCTTGCTAGCGTCGCTTCTCTTGCTCATTTAATTGACTATTCCGAGCGGGAGTTAGCCGCGTTGGGTCTAGTTCAAGAGCAAATCCGTTATCTGCGCGAGACGGCCCCTCAAGAAGTTGAAGAATGCCTAAGTTGGCAGCAAGCTAATGAGTCTCATCATATCCTTACTCCATTTTGCGATGGTTATCCTTCTTTACTAAAAGAAATTGCTACCGCACCTCCGGTTTTATTTGTCAAAGGACGAATAACAGCACTCTCTGATCCGCAAATGGCGATCGTCGGCAGTCGTAATGCGAGCCCTGATGGCCAACGAGTTGCTCATCAGTTTGCGCGAGAATTTGTGCAACAGGGCTTACTTGTCACCAGTGGTTTGGCATTAGGTATTGATGGACATGCTCATGACGGTGCGTTGCAAGCGGGTGGTGAGACGATAGCCGTGCTCGGTTCGGGCCTTGAATCTATTTACCCAGCGCGACATAAAAAATTAGCGCAACGGGTGATGGAAAGCGGAGCATTAGTCTCGGAATTTCGTCCCAAAGCCAAACCAAGGCCAGATAACTTTCCGCGGCGAAATCGTATTATCAGCGGGTTAGCTGTTGGTGTTTTAGTGGTGGAAGCGGCGGAGAAAAGTGGCTCGTTGATCACGGCGCGCTATGCGGCTGAGCAAGGGCGAGATGTGTTTGTTATTCCGGGCTCCATTGCTAACCCAAATTGCCACGGTAGTAATCAACTTATTCGTTGTGGGGCGTGCTTGGTGCAAAACAGTGAACAAGTATTATCTGAAATCGGCACCTTAGTAGACTGGTCATTGCGCCAAAAGCAGCCTCAACCTGATTTATTTTCTGTACAGAGCGATCAGCAATTGCCATTTGCTGAACTGTTAGCTAACGTAGGAGTAGAGGCTACGCCTGTTGATATTCTTGCGAGCAGGACCCATATACCTGTCCATGAAGTCATGATGCAGCTTTTAGAACTTGAGCTTTCAGGTCATGTTGTTGCCGTTTCTGGCGGCTATATTCGTAAGGGGAAGGGTTAGCTATGATGATGGATATATTGATGTATCTATTTGAAACCTACGTCCATAGCGATGTAGATTTGCAAGTCGATCAAGATGAGCTTGAAGATGAATTGCTTCGAGCCGGTTTTCACCAGAAAGATATCTATAAGGCCCTGAATTGGTTAGAAGAGCTTGCGGCATTGCAACAAACCGATGCTCATTCAGCGATGGCAACCAGTGCTGCGACTTCGATGCGAATGTACACAGCACAAGAGATGGACAGGCTGGATCTTGAAAGCCGAGGTTTTTTATTGTTCCTTGAACAAGTGAAAGTATTAACCCCTGAAATTCGTGAAATGGTGATTGATCGAGTGATGGGTTTAGAAACCAATGAATTTGAATTGGATGACTTAAAGTGGATCATTTTGATGGTGCTATTTAATGTACCGGGAAATGAAAATGCTTACACGCTTATGGAAGAGCTGCTATACACCAAAGATCAAGGTATTTTGCATTGATTGCAGCCGTTCGTTTAGTTGAGCATTATGAGTCGTAAAACCGAGTCCCCCCTTTTTTCTGCGCATGGACAAGCGCTGCAGCATGAGCCTTGTCCGCAATGTGGTGGCCAATTACAGCTTCGTCAGGGTAAGCATGGGCTGTTTTTAGGCTGTAACCATTATCCCAATTGTGACTATATTAAGCCGCTGCAGCAAAATGATGGTCATATCGTTAAGGAGTTGGGTGTGCCATGCCCAGAGTGTGGCCATGAATTAGTGTTACGCCAAGGTCGTTATGGCATGTTTATCGGGTGTAGTCATTATCCGCATTGCCACCATATCCAAGATACAGATTCCCCTGCAGACAATGTTCCTCAGTCAAAACAGCTTTGTCCTGAATGTTTGAAAGGCCATTTAGTGGAGCGAAAAACGCGCCATGGTAAAACTTTTCATGCTTGCGATAATTACCCTAAATGCAAGTTTGCCGTTAATCAGCAACCTGTTGCCGGTAAATGCGAAAAATGTGGGTTCGGATTATTGATAGAGAAAAAACTCGCCAGTGGTATTAAGCTGCAATGTGCTGATCGAAAATGTGGTCATATTCAATCCGCCACAGAGTAAAGTGACGGCATATGAAAATGGCACATTGAACGTGCCATTTTTTATCCGTATTTATCGTCAATTAGGTTTGTTTTAGAGAGTCGGTTTGAGCGCTTGAACAAAATGGTGCAAGGCTGGATACGTTGTCGCATCAAGTACTTCAGCCAAGCGACAGAGCGTTCGTTGCAACTGCGCGTTGTAATCTGCACTGACATTAATATGGCCCATTTTGCGCCCAGCACGTTTCTCTTTGCCATACCAATGAATGTGGCAGCCTTCAATCGCCATCACGGCTTCTGGTAAATTGTCCTCACCCAAAATATTAATCATCGCGGTTGGGCGAAGTAACTTCGTGCTGCCTAAAGGTAAGCCACATACTGCGCGAAGGTGATTCTCAAATTGACAGGTTTCTGCGCCTTGCTGTGTCCAGTGACCAGAGTTATGGACTCGTGGTGCAATTTCATTCACCAACAATGTTCCCTGCACATCAAAAAACTCGAGCGCTAGCACACCGACATAATTGAGACGAGCGGCAACCGAGGTAAACATCGACAGTGCTTGCTCTTGCAAGGCTGGGTCATCTATCGCCGTTGATAAACTTAGTACACCGTTAATGTGCACATTTTCTGCCAGCGGGTAAACCGCGATGCTGCCATCTTTGGCACGCGCGCCGACTAAGGAGACTTCACGATCAAAGGGGACAAACTGCTCTGCCACTATCGCTTGAGTCGGAGTGGCTTGGATACAGGCTTCCATTTCTGGCCAAATGAGCTCTGCTTGTGAAGCTTCTTTTAAACGCCATTGCCCCTTTCCGTCATAGCCACCAAGTGCACTTTTTAGAACCATAGGCAGGCCGATGTTAGTTATCGCGGCATCTAAATCTTCACGAGTATTAATGACAAAGTATTGGGCATTTTTTGCGTTGGCTTCATCGAGTAGCGCTTTTTCAAGACGGCGATCGCCTCCGGCTTTAATGGCTTCGACGCTAGGAAGAAACTTACCACTTTGCTCACAAACGGTGAGAATTTCATGGGGAATATGCTCAAATTCAGCAGTAATGACATCCGCTTGTTTGATCGCATTATCTAAACCATGACCAGTGATGTGTAATGTCAAAGGATGGACGATGTTACCGCTGCCCACATCAAAAGCGGAGATTTGAATGTTCAGAGGAGCGCCAGCCAGCGCCATCATGCGTGCCAGTTGCCCAGCGCCCAAGACTAAAACGTGCATAGTATCAATCCTCTGCAGGGTTAGGGTGGCTCAACACCGCTTCAGTTTGTGCTAAACGAAATGCTTCCACTTTTGCCATGACGGCCTCATCACTGGTGCCGATGATTTGCGCGGCAAGCAACCCAGCATTGGCCGCGCCTGCTTCTCCAATAGCTAAGGTGCCCACCGCAATCCCTTTTGGCATTTGCACAATCGAGAGTAAAGAGTCCATCCCTTTGAGTGCCTTTGACTGAACGGGAACGCCAAGTACCGGTAAGCTAGTAAACGCTGCCGTCATGCCCGGCAGGTGTGCGGCTCCGCCTGCGCCAGCTATGATGACTTTAAGGCCGCGTTTTCTTGCGCTGGTGGCGTAATCGGCAAGAAGTTGAGGTGTGCGGTGAGCAGAGACAACTTTGGTTTCGTATGCCACACCAAATTGATCCAACATGTCAGCAGCTAGCTTCATTGTGGGCCAATCGGATTTTGAACCCATGATAATTCCGACTTTCATCTCAAACTCCTTAATACTTCTAAAAATGGGGTGAGCGGGATAATTTGCGCGCATTATACGAGTATTTTTTCCTTAGGAAAACGTTTGCGTCAGCTTAATTGTGGAATTGATACATTTTATAAACAAATAGCTTTAGCCAGTTTTCAACGAAGTTTGTACACTTAGCCGCACTGTATTAAAGAAACCGATGGACAGTTTTTGTGAATAACTTTGAACACACTTTGCAGGCTCTACGTGACGGTGAAGTAATTGCCTACCCAACGGAAGGCGTGTTTGGGGTTGGGTGTGACCCAGATAACCCGCAAGCCATTCAGAAGCTCTTAGCGCTCAAGCAGCGTCCTATGGAAAAGGGGTTGATTTTAATTGCGGCCTCTTACGAACAATTGCTTCCTTATATTGATGAGAGCCAGTTGACATCAGAGCAGCTCGCACGAGTACATGCCACCTGGCCTGGCCCTGTGACATGGATAATGCCGACAAGTGATAAAGTCTCTACTTGGGTGAGTGGACAATTTGATTCGATAGCCGTACGTGTGACAGATCATCCTTTAGTGCAAAAGCTATGCAATGCGTTTGGAAAACCATTAACCTCGACCAGTGCGAATTTAAGTGGTCTTGCACCTTGCCTGACAACGGAAGAAGTTGAATCGCAACTGGGTGAGCAACTGGTTGCGATTTTAGATGGTCAAACCGGTGGTCGAAATAAGCCCAGTGAAATTCGTGACGCGAAAACCTCACAAGTATTAAGACAGGGTTAACCCTGCTAAGGAAGCAAGCGATGCCAACCATTGATAAGCAAGCCGTCAAACAATTTTTGCTTGAGCTGCAAGATTCCATTTGCCAGCAACTTGAACAAGCGGATGGCCAAGCACTGTTTGAAGAAGATGCATGGCATCGCGAACCGAGTGAGCGTTTGGGAGGCGGTGGGCGAACTCGAGTGATGAAAGAAGGCCGTGTTTTTGAACAAGGCGGCGTGAATTTCTCACATGTGCAAGGGCAGCAAATGCCCGCTTCAGCGACCGCGCATCGCCCTGAATTAGCTGGACGTCATTTTGAAGCGATGGGGGTTTCTTTGGTGATGCATCCAAACAATCCCTATGTTCCGACTTCTCATGCCAATGTTCGTTTCTTCATCGCTGAAAAAGAAGGCGAAGATCCTATCTGGTGGTTTGGCGGAGGATTTGACTTAACGCCTTTCTATCCGTTTGAAGAAGATGCTCAATCATGGCATGCCACAGCGAAAGCACTGTGTGTTCCTTTTGGTGAAAAAGTGTATGCCGAACATAAATCGTGGTGCGATGAGTATTTCTTCCTCCCTCATCGCAATGAAACGCGCGGTATTGGTGGCCTATTTTTCGATGATTTAAACGCTTGGGGATTTGAGCGCTGTTTTGCTTATATGCAAGCTGTCGGTAAAGGATACACCGCTGCGTATTTGCCGATTGTTGAACGTCGCCAAGCGATGGAGTACGGTGACAGAGAGCGCCAGTTTCAACTTTATCGCCGTGGTCGCTATGTAGAGTTCAACTTAGTGTATGATCGCGGCACATTGTTTGGTTTGCAAAGTGGCGGTCGAACGGAATCGATTTTAATGTCGATGCCGCCATTAGCTCGTTGGCAATATCGTTATCAAGCGGAAGAGGGCAGCGCAGAGGCGAAATTAAACACCTTCTTGCTGCCGAGGGAGTGGTGACAGCGGTACATTTTCAATGATAGGGGCGCCGAGGTGGCCCTGTTAATTATCGAGAGGCAAGGATATGGCTCAGCACATTGATCAATATGCAGTATTTGGTAATCCGATTGGGCACAGTAAGTCGCCGATGATCCACACACTTTTTGCACGGCAAACCAGTCAGGAAATGCACTATACCGCTCAACTCGCGGCTCTAGATGGCTTTAAACAAGCGGCTGAAACCTTTTTTGCCTCCGGTGGCCGAGGGTGCAACATTACCGTGCCTTTTAAAGAAGAAGCGTATCAGTTTGCGGATCGATTAACCGAGCGAGCTCAACTTGCAGGCGCGGTCAATACACTGAAAAAATTAGATGATGGCGAAATTATTGGTGATAACACCGATGGAGAAGGGCTGGTTCAAGATCTACTTCAGTACCAAGTGCCACTACGAGATGCTTCCATTTTAGTGATTGGTGCTGGCGGCGCGGCGCGCGGCGTGATTAAGCCCTTACTCGATCAGCACCCTACAAGTATCGTGATTACCAACCGCACCTTTGCAAAAGCCGAGCAGCTCGCCACGCTTTTTAGTCCCTTTGGCGCGGTAAAAGCAATCGCGCTGGAAGAGATTAATCAGCATTTTGACCTCATCATTAACTCGACCTCGGCTAGTTTAGATGGTGAATTGCCAAATATCGCTCCGACGATCTTCAGTAAGAGCAGTGTTGCCTATGACATGATGTATGGCAAAGGATTAACAACATTCAATCAGTGGGCATTAAGTCATCATTGCGCTCATGCTTATGATGGTTTGGGGATGTTGGTTGGGCAAGCTGCGGAGAGCTTTATGCTATGGCGCGGACTCAGGCCGGGTTCTCGACAAATATTGAGAGAACTGAGAAAAAATCTAGAAGGCTAATCATGAATCAAGCGATTTTATTTCCTGACCGACAAACGTGGCACTCGGCAAGCCAAAGCGTACTTTTTCCTGCTCAACACGCGGGAGCTTTGCTCGAGTGTACGGTACACAAGTCAGTACTGAGCCATCTGTCTGGTGAAATGATTACTAACGGTGAGCAAGCTATTCAAGTTTTTGAACAATGGCGATTTGACCTTGAAGAGCTTGCTGAAAGCTTGATTGAAGATGAAGCGTTCAATTTAGATGGACAAATAGAGATTAAAGCTTAGTTAATGGCTTTCTTTGACACTCGTAAGATAGTCATTTTTGTTCTGCACATAGTTGTCGGAAGATTTAAGCAAAAAAGCTCGCTCTTTATCTGTTAGCGGGCGGATCTGTTTCACTGGGGATCCTACATAAAGATAGCCGCTAACCAATACCTTGTTTGGTGGCACTAAACTGCCAGCTCCAACCATCACCTCCGATTCAACGACTACGCCATCGAGCACAATTGCTCCCATGCCAATTAAGACTCGATCATGGATTACGCAACCATGCAGCATCACTTTATGGCCAATTGTGACGTCATCGCCAATAATAAGTGGAAAACCATCCGGGTTTTCGGTGTTTTTATGAGTCACGTGCAGTACGCTGCCATCTTGAATGTTGCTACGTTGGCCAATGTGAATATGGTTTACATCGCCTCTGACTGCAACCAATGGCCATATGCTGGAATCATCGCCTAAAACAATATCGCCAACCAACACCGAGCTACTATCTATATAGACGCGCTGTCCGATTTGTGGGGATATTCCTTTATAACTACGAATTGATGACATGCTCGTCTCCTTTAATAACTGACGCCATAAGATAAATTAAACAGAAATAGCGTCAAAACAACTCTTTTTGAATAAAAATTATCCCAACGAACAGAAAATCAAAAAAAACAGCAAAAAGGGGTTGCCAACGTGACGGCGATCTCTATAATGCCGCCTCACTGACACGGCACAGCCAGTAAGGGTTCAAGCCCAATTAGCCAGCCAATCAGTAGGTCAAATCGGTAAGACGAAATAATGTAAAAAAGTGTTTGACACTTTTCATTATCTCGCTAGAATGGCCGCCTCTTCAAAGGAAGCCTCGGCAACCCAGCGAAGAACGCTCTTTAACAATATAAACCTATCAATCTGTGTGGGCACTCGTTGATGATAATCAAAAAAGATTTATC